>JASHRH010000140.1 GCA_030037475.1 Acidobacteriaceae bacterium | reverse complement strand
GCGGAGATGCTGTTGCTGGAGTGGTAGGGCTTCGGTTTAGGGTATTAATTGATGGCTCGGGACGTCATGCAGCTCGATCGGGATCCCTTTGGCCCGCCGATGGCCAAATCGCTGCTGCTGCACCTCGGGCTGGTAAGCGCGCTGGCGCTGCTGCTGTATTTCAACGCACGCCACGGTAACGAATGGGGCAACAAGGGGCCGGTGGGGGCGATGCAGGTGACGATGGTGACATCGTCGGCCTCGATACCGCTGCCGCAGACCGCGCCGCCCACGCCGAACGTGCTGGCGACGCAATTGCCAAGCCCCGCGCCGGCGCCGCCATCAAAGGAGACGATCCAGGAGGTGCAGCAGAACGCGATTCCGATTCTGGCGCGAAAGCCGAAGCTGCAGCCGAAGGAGCAGCGTCACGTGGAGTCGCCGCAGCACGCGCAGCCGCTAAACCAGCCGCACCGTGCGCAGTACGGCGAGGCCGCGCCGACGCAACTGGCCCACGCGATGAATAACGCGCCGGCAGTAAACACGAATCCGGTAAACGTGAACGACGGCGAGTTCGCAGCCCGGTTCCCGTGGTATGTGCAGATGATTACGCGGACGGTGCAGCAGTACTGGTACACGCAGGACATCGCCTCAGGCACGCCGTACGGGAGCCAGGTGGTGTTGGATTTCACGATTCATCGCGACGGAACGGTGAGCGATATCCGGATGGAGCAGCCGAGTTCTTCGCCAACACTCAACCTGTCCGCCACGCATGCGGTGCAGCGAGTAGGCAGCTTTCAACCGTTACCAAGTCAGTACACAGGCAGTACGGTTTCAGTAGAGTACACTTTTACTTACAGCACGCCGCCTCAGCGGTAGATTCGGGCGGCTCTTGTGTTGACATGTCGCAACGCCATGCGTCCATTCGAGCGGAGGATCGGACCGGGAGCAAAAGCGATTCCCGGAAGCAACCTGCCGCGTTGATTCCCCCTCCATCCGCAAGACGCGGGAAGCCGATTCCCACGATTTCGTGGCAACAAGAGGATATGATCCGCAATTTGCCTGAGAAGCACTGTATTCTTCGCGGTTTTTGTCTTTTGGCATTGCTGGCCGTCAGCGCTGCCGGCCTGCGGGCGCAGGACTGGGTGCGCACGGGAACCAACCTCGGCGTGAACAAGACCCGCATCGCGGCGGCCGACTTCAAGCCCGGGAATACTGACGCGCAGACGATGCCGATGAAGTACGTCTTCGACCAGACGCTGTACAACGATTTGCGCTACGCGGGAATCTTCGACGTGGTGTCGAAGAGCATGATCCCGAATACGGAGCCGGGCACGCCGCAGGAGATCAATGTGGCGAACTGGGCGGCTGCGCCGTCGAATGCCGCCTATGTGGCGTTCGGAACGCTGGCGGTGAATAACGGCCAGGTGTCGGTGCAGGGATTTCTGTACGACACACACGCGCAGCAGAACGCGCAGGTGCTGGGCAAGCAGTTCAGCGACGTAGCCTCGGTGGAAGCGACGCGGATGATCGCGCACCGGTTTGCCGATGAGATCATCCAGCAACTGGGCGGGGTCGCGGGGATCGCGGAGACGAAGATCTACTACGTTTCTGAACGGAGCGGGCACCGGGAAATCTGGTCGATGGACTACGACGGATTCGGACAACGCCAGCTAACCTATCTGCACTCAGACTCGCTGGCGCCGGCGGTTTCGCCGGACAATTCGCGGGTGGCGTTCACCTCGCTGGGGCGGGATGGATGGTCGATCCGGATGTACTCGCTGATCCTGAATCGGATGGTGTCATTCCCGATGTGGGGCGGCACCACGCTGTCGCCGGCGTGGTCGAGCGACGGGACGAAGCTGGCGTACTCGTCGGCGCGGACGGGCAACCCGGACATTTATGTTTGCGACGCCTCGGGCGCGGGATCGCACCGGATAACGGCGTTTCTGGGGCCGAATGTGTCGCCGGTGTGGAATCCGAAGTCGAACGCACAGATTGCGTGGGTGAGCGGGCGGACGAAGCTGCCGCAGATTTACATCATGGATACAGATGGATCGAACGTGATGCGGATGACGGACGGAGGGTACGCAACGTCGCCGGCGTGGTCGCCGAACGGGCAGTTTCTGGCTTTCGCGTGGCAACGCAATTATGGGCCGGGCGCGCCGGGAGCCGAGGATATCTACATCATGGACATTGCCAGCAAGCGCTGGACACAGCTTACGCACGACTCCGGGGCCAACGATTTTCCGTCGTGGTCGCCGGACAGCCGCCATATCGTTTTCCAGCGCACACAGAACGGCCACACTGAAATCTGGATGATGCTGGCAGATGGAACCGACCAGCAGCAGTTGACGCAGGAGGGGAACAACCTGATGCCCGACTGGAGCTGGAAATAAATGCAGCCTTTTGCAGGGCAGAACTCGATCTGTCCTGTTTTGCCCTGGTTTCAACCGCAGGAACACTCCTGAAGGAGGAGAGAACGTGCAACAGAAGAGAACAAAGTCCCTGGTTTTGGCCGCAGGCCTCGCGGCGATGCTCACCGTGGCGGGATGCCACAAGAAGAAGTTGGCTCCGCCGCCGCCGGCGGCTCCGCCCCCCACCACAGCTCCG
>JASHRH010000139.1 GCA_030037475.1 Acidobacteriaceae bacterium | reverse complement strand
GGCTCGGTGCATAGTTCCGCTCACAGGTTCGGTTTGAAATGAGATTCCTGGTCGCAGGCCTCAACCACAAAACGGCGCCTATCGAACTGCGGGAGCGACTGGCCATCGGCGCGGACGTGCTGCCGGAGACCACCCTGGCGCTGCTGGCCGAGCCCGGCGTCACCGAGGCCATGATCCTCTCCACCTGCAACCGCGTGGAGCTGCTTGTCACCCACAATGGTTTGGAGCCGGCCCTGCCGGAATTCCTGGCGACGCGCTTCAGCCTGGACCGCACGCTCCTCGCGCCTCACCTCTACCTCCATCGCGATGAGGAAGCCGTTCGTCATCTTTTCCGCGTCGCCGCCAGCCTCGATTCCATGGTGGTGGGTGAGGCGCAGATTCTCGGGCAGGTGAAGCAGTCCTGGAACGTGGCAAAGCAACTGGGCGCGGTTCGCGGACCCATGGACCGTCTGCTCCAGGGCGCGTTCTCCGCGGCGAAGCGCGTTCGCACCGAAACCGAGATCGGCTCCTCCGCCGTCTCCATCGCTTCCGTCGCTGTGGATCTGGCGCGCCGCATCTTCGGCTCGCTGGATGGCAAACGAATTCTCCTCATCGGCGCGGGCAAAATGAGCGAGCTCGCCGCCCGGCACCTGATGCAGCACGGCGCGGACTCTCTGCTGGTGGCCAATCGCACGCACGAGCGTGCAATGCGACTCGCCGGCCAGTTCCTCGGCGAGGCCATTCGCTTCGAGGATTTGTCCAATCGCGCGCATGAAGCCGATATCGTCATCACCTCGACCGGTTCCGCGCAGCACATCATCGGCGTGGAGCAGGCGCAGGCTATCCTGCACCGCCGCCGCAACCGTCCTGTTTTTCTGATCGATATCGCCGTGCCGCGCGACGTCGATCCGCAGATCAACCGCCTCGAAGGCATCTTCCTGTACGACATCGATGACCTCCAGCAGGTCGCCTCGGCGAACCTGGTTGATCGCGGCCGCGAAGCGAAGCGCGCCGAGGCCATCATTGCCGAGGAAACCGAGCGCTTCCATCGCCGCATTCGCACCGTGGACATCACGCCGGTCCTGCAGCACGTGCAGGCCAAAACCGAAGAGATGCGCCAGACGGAGCTGCATCGCGCGCGTCAGCTCATGCAGTCGCTGACGCCCGAGCAACAGGTCGCCGTGGACTTGCTCACCCGCGGCCTAATGAACAAGTTCCTGCACCTGCCTCTCCAGGCGCTCAAGACCGCCGCGCGCGAGGGCGATACCTCGTCGCTGGAGTCCATTGGCAACGTCTTTGCCCGCGAATGCGTGGCCCACAAAGCGGAACAGGAAGCCGAAAAAGCCGCCGAAGCCCGGACAGAAGAAGCCGAGACCCGCATCGAAACCGGCGACGAAGCAGCAAAGAACTGAAATTCTGCTGAACGCGCTACGATGAACCGTGCCTGTGGACACCACCAATCCGAGCTCTGAGCCCTGCGCTCTGAGCCCTGATCCCTGTCGATTGCGCATCGGCTCGCGCGGCTCGAAGCTCGCGCTCTGGCAGGCGCATCACATTGCGGACCGGCTACGCGCGGCGGGCCACGAAGTCACGATTGAGATCATCCGCACCCTCGGCGACGCCATGCAGCACGTCCCCTTCGCGCAGGCCGGCGATGCCGGCCGCGATAGCAAGGGCATGTTCACGAAGGAAATCGAGGAAGCGCTGCTGGCGGGGCGCATCGATTTGGCCGTGCACAGCCTGAAGGATCTGCCCACCGAGCTCACCGCGCCTTTTGCGATCGCGGTGATTCCTGAGCGCGTCGATCCGCGCGATGCCTTCGTTTCCGTAAGGCATGAGAGCTTTGCCGCACTGCCGCAGGGAGCGCGCATCGGCACCAGCAGCCTGCGGCGCCAGGCACAGCTTCGCGCGGAGCGGCCTGATGTGCAGTGTCTGGAATTTCGCGGCAACGTGGACACGCGCCTGCGCAAGCTGGTCGAGGGGCAAGTGGACGCCATCATTCTTGCTTCTGCGGGCCTGGAACGGCTGGGCCTGACGGAGTATCGCCGAGAATGCTTTTCCCCGCTCGTGCTCTGCCCGGCCGCGGGTCAGGGCGCGCTCGCCATCGAGGTGCGCGCGAACGATGAGCGCACCCTCGCCGTCCTTGCCTTTCTCAACCATGAGCCCACGCGCTACGCCGTCACCGCGGAACGCGCCGCACTGGCTGTGCTCGGAGGAGGCTGCCAGGTCCCGATCGGAATCTACTGCTTTCCCGCCGAGGAAGGTTACAGCGTGGCAGCGGCCGTCGCCGCGCCGGATGGCTCTGAAGTGCTTCGCCTCGCCATGGATCGCCAGAGCGGCGATCCCGTCGCGCTGGGCAGCAGGATTGCCGAGCGCCTGCTGGAACTGGGCGCGCAGCGTCTGCTGGAGATGGCCGCTCCATCAGCCAGTGCAACAGGAAGCGTGGCCGCTCCGTGAGCGCGCCTGCGGTTGTATCGAATCCGCTGCCTCTGGCTGGGCGCTGCATTCTGGTCACTCGTGCGCGTCATCAGGCCGGGCGACTGGCCGAGGAACTGCGAGCCCGCGGCGCCGATGTGCTCGAAGTCCCGGCAATCGAGATCGCCCCGCCGGAATCGTACGAGCCGCTGGACCGCGCTCTTCGGAATTTGTCGCAGTACCAGTGGCTGATTGCCACCAGCGCCAACGCCGTTGGCACTCTGCGCGCGCGCATGGAGGCACTCGGGCTGACGGCAAAGGCCTGCGTTCACCTGCGCATCGCGGCAGTCGGCTCGGCCACCGCGCAGGCGCTGCTCGCGCTGGGCCTGGCGCCTGTGATCACGCCTCCGGAATACGTGGCCGAATCTCTGGTTGAGACAATCGGCATGCAAACGCGCGGACAGCGGGTGCTGCTGGCGCGTGCCGCCGTGGCACGGGATGTGATTCCCGATACGCTGCGCGCGCAGGGAACGCGCGTGGATGTGGTCGATGCCTATCGCACCGTGATCCCCGCCGATTCTGTAGCTGCGATCCGCACAATCTTTGGCAGCGGATGCGCCCCGGACGCCGCCACGTTTACCAGCTCCTCGACGGTCGTGAATTTTCTGGCTCTGCTGCGCGAAGCGGGCGTTGCTGCTCCGTCGTCTCTGCGCGCCGTCTCTATCGGTCCTATCACCAGCCGCACGCTGCGCGAGCATGGCTGGGAGCCTGCAACCGAAGCCGACCCGCACGACCTGGCCGGATTGGTGGACGCGGTGGTCCGCGCGCTCGGCTCACGCTGAGGCGCTGTGGATTGCAATCCGCATACACTGAGCTTCGTGGCGATCCGTCGCATCGGCATTCATCTCTCCACGTCCGGCGGTGTTTTTCGCGCGGCCGAGCGCGCGCATGAGATTGGCGCCAACACCTTCCAGATCTTCTCCTCCAGTCCGCGCATGTGGCGCGCCGCGCGTCTGGAGCCTTCCCACTGCGAGCAGATGCGCCGCCTGCGCCTGGAGTACGGCTGCGCGCCGCTGGTCATCCACACCAGCTATCTCGTCAACCTGTGCAGCCAGTCGGAGATCGTGCGCCAGAAATCCGTGACAGCTTTTCGCGGCGAGGTCGAACGCGCGCTCGCTCTCGGCGCGGAGTTCCTCGT
>JASHRH010000138.1 GCA_030037475.1 Acidobacteriaceae bacterium | reverse complement strand
CGAAGTGCAGGACGCCATCGAAGCCAGAGACCAGGAGGTTTTCGAGCCGCAACCGGTCGGCGACATCGCCTTCGATAAATTCGGCTCCGGTTGGCAGCATGGAGCAGGTTGCATGTGACAGGTTGTCGAAGACAACTACTGTATGACTGCGGGCCATCAAAAGAGCCGCGACGGCGCCACCGATGTACCCCGCCCCGCCAGTAACCAGAATTTTCAATATTCGACCCCGGTGACTTCTGTATGCTGATAAGTAATCCCTTTCGGTCTCCTCTTCTTATAGCGCATCCGGAATCGCCCGATGCACACCAGTTTCACCGGGATGTGCCGTGAGGTGCTGCTCCAGGTTCGATCCAGCCTGCACTGCGGAGATGCGACCCATAGCCCGGCTGAGGAAGGCGGTTCGAACGGGATTCGGACAGGATGCGTCGATCGTTCAAAGCGGAGGTCTCGGATTTGCCCGGCAACGCCAATGCGGCGTGCTGATAACTCATTGGTGGGATTCGGACGTAACGCTTTGGGGTATCCAACCAGTAACCCTTTGTGCCAGACTGGAATCACCGGTGAGAAAACGGCAAACCGGGCTGCCCATCGTGCTCCTGAAAATCCACAGCGGACAGATTTGGTCCTCCGTGTGCACTAAAAGCCTTGGGTACCGTCTTGGTGAGCAAAGCTTTTTTTGCAAAAACAGGCTCTAAACAAGAAGGCTATGGCGATAAACGACTCATCTTTCAACCGCGGTACGTTCGGGCTGCTGCCTGAACCGGCAGGCAGAGGGCGCTCATTTGCGCTGAGTGCGCTGCTGAACGCGAGCACCGTGGCCATCCTCCTGCTGCTGAGCCTGGCGCAGGTGCATGAAGTGCGGCAGCACGAGCAGATTACGGAATTGACTTTTCCCTCACCGGCGCCGAAGCCCGCGCCGCCCACGGTGCCGCAGGTGAAGTTACTCCCACCGCCGCCAGTCGTCCGGGACGAAATGCCGAAGATCGCGATGCCGAAGCCGGTAACGCCGCCGGCGCCGAAGCCGGTTGAGATCAGGATGCCGCAGCCGGTGCTGCCGAAACTGGAAGCGGCGCCGCCGCGGCGAGTCGAACCGCCGCCGCAGCCGAAGGTGGGATTGTTTAAGAGCGAATCGCCGACCCTGGTGGCAAATAACAAGGCGCGGCCGAGCGTGAGAGCCGGAGGCTTTGGAGATCCGGAAGGAGTGAAGGCTGATCCGAACGCGAACCGGCCCGCGACGATTGCTGAGGCAGGCTCGTTCAGCGGAGCGCCGGGAATTGGGCCGGTGGGGGCGGGACGCGCGCGCGCGGGCTCGATCCACGGGACCGAATTCGGCTCCGGCGTCGCGCACGGAGTTTCAGGCGGGCACGACCAGGGTACAGTGGCGTCCGCGGGGTTTGGCAGCGGCGTCGTGGGCGGCGCCGGGCGGCAGGGGAGCCATGGCACGGTGGCAGGGACGAGCTTCAACAACGACGAATTCGGCAACGGTCCGGCGCGTCTGGCGCAGCCAACCGAGCCGGCATCGACGCCGATCGTCGTGCTCAGCAAGCCGTTGCCCGCGTATACTGCCGAGGCGCGAGAACTGAAAATCCAGGGAGATGTGACGCTGCGGGTTCGCTTTAGGGCCACCGGGCAGGTGGAAGTCCTGGGGGTGGTGGACGGTCTGGGACATGGACTGGATCAACAGGCGGTGAGGGCGGCGGAGGGCATCCGCTTCAAACCGGCGACCCAGGATGGGCATCCAGTAGACGAAGTGAGCCTGGTGCGGATCACGTTCCAGATGGCGTAAAGCGCAGACGAAGGGAGCGGGCCCTCAGGCCTGCGGAATCAGTGCAGAACAGGAAGAGACAGGAAGTCAGGAGTCAATGCATGGTTCGTAAGGTCATGATGCTGGGGATCGTGGCGCTGCTGAGCGCCCCGCTTCTCTACGGCGTCCCATTATTCCACGCGAAGAAGCACCGCCAGTTTTTCAAGCCGGTGCCGTTGACGCCCCGGCAACAGCAGTTGGTGCAGGAAGCGATTGCCCGGGAGAAGGTGACGATCCAGCAGGTGGAAAAGAGCACGCCGCTGGTGCAGACGTACATCCAGGACATGCGCCCGGATGTCCAGCTGTACCAGGTCCCGGTGGACGATCAGTACATGATCGGGAGAGTGGATTTCAGCAAGGCCTTCAGGGCGGACGAATACGCGGTGCGGAATTACAACCAGGCAGAGAAGAAGGGGCGTTTGCGCTTTTTCTCCGGATCGTTCGCGTTCATGTCGAAGCTGACCCGCCTGTTCCACATAGAGTTCACCCCGACCGGATTCATGTCGATGATGTTTGTGGACCCGACCGGGTTTGATCAGCAGCATTACACCTTCAGCTTCGTGCGGCGAGAGTTTCTGGGCAACGTGCGCACGTGGGTCTTCGACGTGGAGCCGAATGTGCCGGAGCCGGGACGTTTTCTGGGGCGGATCTGGATCGAGGACCAGGACGGCAACATTGTGCGGTTCAACGGGACGTATCTGAACAATCTCAACGATCCGGTGCATCATTACTTCCACTTCGATAGCTGGCGGGTCAACATCCAGCCGGGGTTGTGGGCGCCGCTGGCGGTGTACGTCGAGGACACGCTGCGGGACGGGCCCAGCCATGCGCAGAGCTTCCGGGGACAGACGACGTTCTGGGGCTATTCGCTGAAGCTGCCCACCAGCGAATCGGATGCCGAGTCGATGCAAATTGAGAACGCCGAGGACCAAAGCGCCAACAACGGCGATGTCAGCCCGCTGCAGGCGCAGCGGGAGTGGATCCGCGAAGCGGAACAGAATGTACTGGACCGGCTGACCCAGGCTGGGCTGTTGGCGCCGCCAGGCGATTTCGACAAGGTGCTGGAGACCGTCACCAACAATCTGATCATCAGCAATAATCTGCAGCTGCCAAGCGATATCCATTGCCGGGTGCTGCTGACGGAGCCGCTGGAATCGCTGGCGGTGGGGAATACGATTCTGATCAGCAAGGGTCTGGTGGACGTGCTGCCCAGCGAGCCGGCGCTGGCGGCGGTTATTTCCTTCCAGCTCGCGCACATTCTGGAGGGGCACCATATCGATACGCGGTACGCGTTCAACGATCGGCTGCTGTTCCCGGATTCGGCAACCTTCCAGCGAATCGAGATGAATCACTCGGCGATTGACGATCAGGAAGCGGCGAAGAAGGCGCTCGAGCTGTTCGACAATTCGAACTACAAGAGTCAGGCCGCCGAAGCGGGGCTGTTCTTCGAGCAGGTGGAAGCGAGCGACAAGGAACTGCCGGCGCTGTTTACTCCGCGGCTGGGCGACTCGCTGCTGGCGCCCAACGGGCAGCCGTGGCTTCTGGCTCTCACGCAGGGGGCTCCGCACCTCAACATGAACGATCTGACCCAGACGGCGGCGCTGCCGCTGAACAGCCGCCTGAAGATCGATTCCTGGGACGACAAGGTCTTCATGCTGCATTTCACGCCGGCGCGGCTGCTGAACGCGCGGGACAAAATGCCGCTGGAGATCACGCCGCTGTACTTCAGGCTCCAGCGGTATCAGGCCGCCCCGACGGCGCCCGCGGAGGGTACTGCTCCACCGGCGAACACGCCGCAGTAATCCACAAAGGCCCTGCCCTGAGGCGGGGTGCAACGAAACGGACCGCTCGCCGCGCGGACGAGAACGGACTGAAGAATGCCCGGACTCCCAAAAAACTGGAGTTCATCAGGCTGAAACCGGAGAACGGAACGACGTGAAACGATTCGGAGTTTTGGCACTGCTTCTTTTGCCCCTGGCTCTCCTGGCTCAGAGCCCGTCCGCCGCGGTGGGCGGGAATTCTTCGCTCTGGGCGGGCGGGGAATTCACGACCTTCAACCCGGACTTTGGCTGTAACAACGCCTCGCCATTCCAGTGCTGGAATCTTCAGCTCATGGGGCCAACGGCGTTTTTCGACTTCAATGTACGCCCCAAATGGGGAGTGGATGGGGAAGCCCGCTGGCTGAAGTGGAACGGCCAGGGCAACATGACCATCTCCAACTACCTGCTGGGTGGGCGCTACCGCATTGTGCGTTTCCACCGGCTCTCCGGCTGGGCGAAGCTGCTGCTCGGGGGAGGATGGATCCAGACACCCAATTATCCGCAGGCGGACAGCTTGAAGGGCAGCTTTTTCGCCTATGTTCCCGGGGGAACGCTGGAATACCCGTTGTGGCACCGCCTCGCGTTGCGCGGGGATTATGAATATCAGATCTGGCCGTCGTTCTACGGGGGGCCATCCGTTACCAGCACAGGAACTGTGGTGCAGCACAACAATGGTTTAACCCCGAACGGATTCAGCGTGGGCGTAACGTACCGGATCCTGGGCCAGTAAAGACACGCGGCGGAAGCAGAAAAGGGGATGGGCGTCAGCCCATCCCCTTTTTGCTTCGCCGAGTCCTCAGAAATGATAGGCGACGCCGATAACCGGATCGTAGATGTTGTAGTAGACGCCGGTCTTGGTATCGCCGCCGGGATAATTGAAAGACGGTGGCTTGGTAACGAGGTTGCGGAACTCAGCGCGGATGTCGAAGCTGGGGCTGATCTCGTAGGCGAAGCCCACGCCCCACAGCGCCCCGATATTCGTGTTGCGGCTGAGGCTCGTCACGAGGAAGTTGGTCTTGGCGTCGTCGATCGGTGAAAACATCAGCCCTGCCACGCCCGCTTCCAGAAAAGGATTCCAGTTCCTGAAATTGAAACTGTAGACGTAGGCGCCGGAGAATTCCTGGATGCGGTCGTGAATGTGGTAATTGCCGCTGGGAAAAATGAAGTGCTGGACGTTCTGATCGTACTGGTAGTTGAGCTCCAGCGCGCCATGTGGGGTCAGGTCGTAACGATAGCTCGCCAGCATCCCATAGAGTCCGACGGTGGAGTGGAGCTGGACGGCATTTCCGGCGGCAAAAGGAGCCATAATGGCGGAATCGCTCAGGCTGATATCCTGCCGGCTTTCCTGGGCCGCGGCCGACAGTGCGGCCAGGGGCAGGAGCAACAACACAAGGAACAACGATTTCTTCATGCGACGATCAACCTCTTGACCACGCCATCGGGAGATCGGGCCGGCACGCAACAAGCGGGTACGGCAGGAGTCCCGGAGGCTCCGTGAAATTGCAAACACCGAGGGGATGTCTACGTGGTCATTGTACCTGCCGCGGAGCATTTCCACAGCTTGCTGAGGAGTTACTGGTCCCGCTGGCGCCGCGGCCTGTTGACGGGCACTTCAGCGGATGCGTCATGTGCTGGCGCGTGTTCCACCCGCCAGGAGAAGGGATGTCCGCGCTCAGCGGCAAGGGTGCGCACCACATCCAGGAACGCCAGGCCGGCGTGCGAGAACGTAGCCTGGGCACGATGCACCAGCCACAGTCGGCGGGCGATCTTCAGTTCCGGGACCGCGACCTGTACCAGCTCGCCGCGGGCGAGCTCCGGCTGGACGGTAAGCCCGGGGACCAGCGCTACGCCGTTGCCAAGGGCCACAAAGCGCTTGATGGCCTCGAGACTGGGCAGCTCCACGCCCATGTTGAGCGGGGTATGGTGGCGTGCGAAGGTTTCAATCACGCGTTGGCGCAATGGGGAACTGACAATGTGGGCGACGAAATTCTGCGCGCCCAGATCGCGGATGGAAACCTGGCGGTGTTTCGCGAAAGGATGACGGGGATCGACGACGAAAGCAACTGTGTCGGTGTAGACGGCGATGGACTGGAGGCGCTCGTTTTCCGGGCGGAACGAGAGAATACCGAATTCGACCGCCCGCTCCAGCAGCTGGTCGGGGATGCGGCTGGCCAGCGAGCGCTGGACAGTGACGCCGATGTGGGGACAAACGCGGCGAAAGGCGTCGAGCACGGGCAGCAGCCAGAGGCAGGTGTACTCGTTGGCGGTGACGGTCAGCCGGCCGCGTTCGAGCGAGCGTAGCTCCTCGATGGCGGTGGCAGCTTCGCCGCGCAGGCGCAGCAGGCGCTCGGCATAGCCGCGCAGGAGCTGGCCGGCCGCGGTCAGGGTGCCGTCGCGTGAGGAGCGCTCGAAGAGAGGTTCGCCGATTTCCTCTTCCAGCTTGCGGATGGTGTGGCTGATCGCGGGCTGCGTGCGGTGCACGCGCCGCGCCGCGCGGGAAAAGCCCTTTTCTTCGACGACGGCAAGAAACGTTTCGAGCTGCGGGAGGTCCATAAATAAATACCAGGCAGGCAACGAGAACAGGTTACAACATGAATAAAATTTATGTAAATGCAAATAATTACAAATTTGCCTTATGATGCCCCTTTTGCGAAACTGAATTTGCGCGGCCCACCACGAGCCCGCAAGAGGTTCCCGGACGATGAAGAACCGCATTCATTTCTTCGACACCACGCTGCGAGACGGCGAACAGTCGCCAGGCTGCAGCATGACTCACCACGAAAAGCTGGCTCTGGCGCATTCCCTCGCGGACCTGGGAGTGGACATCCTGGAGGCGGGCTTTGCCATCGCCTCGGACGGAGATTTCGCGGCCATTTCCGCGATTGCCGAAGATGTGCGCGGGCCGAAGATTGCCTCGCTGGCGCGGGCACGGCGCGAAGACATTGAGCGCGCGGCGCGCGCCGTGGAAAAGGCGAAGCGGCCGCGGATTCACGTGTTCCTGGCCAGTTCGGACATCCATCTCGAATACAAGCTGAAGATCGACCGCGAGGAGGCGCTGGATCAGGCCGCGAATATGGTGGCGCTGGCGCGGACATACGTGGACGATGTGGAGTTTTCGCCCGAGGATGCGACGCGAACCGATCGCGAATTCCTCTGCCAGTTTGTCGGTGCGGCGATTGCCTCCGGGGCGACGACCATCAATCTGCCCGATACGGTGGGCTATGCAACGCCGGAGGATTATGCGGCGATGTTCCGGACGGTGCAGGAGCGGGTGCCCGGCGCGGATCGCGTGATTCTGTCGACGCACTGCCACAATGATCTGGGGCTGGCGGTGGCGAACACTCTGGCAGCAGTGGCGGCGGGCGCGCGGCAGGTGGAGTGCACCATCAACGGCATTGGCGAGCGCGCGGGCAACGCCGCATTGGAAGAGATTGCGGCGGCGCTGCGGGTACGGGCGGATGTGTATCCGTACGAGCACAACCTGAAGATGGAGAGGCTGTACCCCGTGAGCCGGCAGTTGGCGGGCACGATCAGCTTCGGACCGGCGCCGAACAAGGCGGTCGTGGGCGGCAATGCCTTTGCGCACGAGGCGGGGATCCACCAGCACGGCGTTCTCTCGAATCCCCTGACCTACGAAATCATGACGCCGGTGTCTGTCGGCGTGCCGGCGAACCGAATGGTGCTGGGCAAGCACTCGGGGCGGCACGCGCTCCGCTCGCGGCTGGAAACGCTGGGATACAGGCTCTCGACGGCAGATCTCGATATCGCGTATCGTGCGTTTACCGAACTGGCCGACCGCAAGAAGGCGATCTACGACCAGGACCTGATCAACCTGGTGGCGCATCACCGGCGACACGAGGATCTGATCGCGACGGAGAAAGTCAGCTAAAGCCCGGTGACCGGGCGGCTGACGCAGGGCAGGCGGCAAAGAGAGCTCATGACGAAAAAGCTGAAGATTCTGATTCTGGCCGGCGATGGCGTCGGCCCGGAAGTGACTGCGGAAGCAGTTCGCACGCTCAAAACCGCGGCGGAAGTGGGCGGCCATGACTTCCAGTTCCGGCAGGCGCTCATCGGCGGAGCCGCCATACTCGCGGAAGGCACGCCGCTGCCGCAGCCCACGCTGGAGGCTGCGCTCAGCAGCGACGCCGTGCTGCTGGGAGCGGTCGGCGGACATGAATTCAGCTCGCTTCCGCCGGACCGGCGTCCGGAGGCCGGACTGCTGGGGCTGCGCAGCGCGCTGAAGGGATACGCAAACCTGCGGCCGTCGTTCGCCTGGCCGGGGCTCACAGGGAATTCCCCGCTGCGTCCGGAAGTCGTGGAAGGTGCGGACATCCTTTTCGTGCGCGAGCTGTTGGGCGGCCTCTACTTCGGGCAGCCGCGGGAGTGGAACAAGCAGGCGAACGCCGCCTGGAACACGATGCGCTACACCCGCGACGAAGTCGCGCGCGTGGCAAAGGTAGCTTTCGAGCTGGCGCGCAACCGGCGCAGCAAGGTGACCTCCGTCGACAAGGCCAACGTGCTGGAGGTTTCGCAGTTGTGGCGTGCCACGGTCACGGAGCTGGCGCAGGAGTATCCGGACGTGAAGCTGGAGCACCAGTACGTCGACGCAATGGCGATGCACCTGATGAACACGCCGCGGAATTTCGATGTGGTGCTGACGGAAAACCTCTTCGGCGACATTCTGTCGGACGAAGCCGCGGTGATCACCGGGTCGCTGGGTATGCTGCCCTCGGCGACAGTGGGCGGCAGGGTGAATCTTTACGAGCCGGTGCATGGATCGGCGCCGGATATCGCCGGTCGCGGAATCGCCAATCCGCTGGGCGCGATCCTCACGGCCGCGATGCTGCTGCGCTATTCGGCGGGACTGCACGAAGAGGCGCAGGCCGTGGAGGCTGCGGTACGCCAGGTGCTGGACGACGGATACCGCACGATGGATCTGGCGCGCGGCGCGATGTCCGCGAAGGTGCTCCCCACGCAGGAGATGGGCAGGCGGGTACGGGAGGCGATGCTATCCGTTCGAGTAGAGGCGCCTCGCGGCGCGTGACAAGCGGGCCGCGCAGTCTGTAAGGAATTCGAGAAGTGGAGTGATGATGGCGGGATATCCGAAGACGTTATTCGAGAAAGTCTGGGAATCGCATGTGGTCGTGGAGCCGGCAAATGAGCCGGCGCTGCTCTACATCGATCTGCATTTGATCCATGAAGTGACGTCGCCGCAGGCCTTCGAGGGGTTGCGGCTGGCGGGACGCAGGGTGCGGCGGCCGGACCGCTCCATCGCCACGGTCGACCACAATGTGCCCACGACCGCGAACCGCCTCGTCATCGAAGATCCCATTGCGGCGAAGCAGATTGAGACGCTGCGGAAAAACTGTGCGGACTTCGGCGTGACGCTCTACGATGTCGAATCGCCTCGCCAGGGCATCGTGCACGTGATCGGGCCGGAGCTGGGACTGACGAAGCCCGGCATGACGATCGTCTGCGGCGACTCGCACACCTCGACGCATGGCGCGCTGGGCGCGCTGGCCTTCGGCATCGGCACCTCGGAAGTCGAGCACGTGCTGGCCACGCAGTGTCTGCCGCAGAGCAAACCAAAGACCTTCCGGATCAGCGTGGAGGGCGATCTGCCCGAGGGCGTCACCGCGAAAGACATCGTGCTGGGCATCATCGGCCGCATCGGCACCGATGGTGCTACCGGCTATGTCATCGAATACGCGGGGTCGGCCATTCGCTCGCTCAGCATGGAAGGCCGCATGACGGTCTGCAACATGAGTATCGAGGCCGGCGCGCGCGCAGGCATGATTGCGCCCGACGACACGACCTTCACCTGGCTGAAGGGCCGGCCCTTCGCGCCGCAGGGCGCGGAGTGGGATCGCGCCGTCGCCGAGTGGCGCAGGCTGGCTACCGATCCTGGCGCGCGGTTCGACCGGGCGCTGACGATTCCTGCCATTGAGCTGGAGCCTTCCGTCACGTGGGGCACGAATCCCGGCATGGTTGCCACCATCACCGGCCAGGTTCCTGATCCTGCTGCCGCAGCCAGCGAGGCGGATCGCCGAGCCATGATCCGTGCGCTCGAGTACATGGATCTGAAGCCCGGCACGCCCATCGAAGAAATCGCCATCGACCGCGTCTTCATCGGCTCCTGCACCAATTCGCGGATCGAAGACCTGCGCGCCGCGGCAAAAGTGGCCGCCGGCCACCGCGTGCACAAAAACGTCCGCGCCATGGTGGTTCCCGGATCGCAGCTCGTGAAAGCGCAGGCGGAACGCGAAGGTCTGGATCGCATCTTTCGCGAGGCCGGATTTGAATGGCGCGAGCCTGGGTGCTCCATGTGCCTGGGCATGAATCCCGACATCCTGCAACCGGGCGAGCGCTGCGCTTCCACCAGCAACCGCAATTTTGAAGGCCGCCAGGGCCGTGGCGGCAGAACGCATCTGGTGAGCCCGATGATGGCCGCGGCCGCCGCGATCATGGGCCGCTTCACGGATGTGAGGACCTGGGAATTCAGGAAGCAAGAGGTACTCGTTTAGCGAGAGCTGACTGGAAAACGCGCTTTGTATCAGGGCACGGCTTGAGCCGTGCCGCACACCACGGAAAAAGATCGGGCTTTAGCCCCTGAGGTTTCGATGGAAAAGTTTCGTACCCTGACTTCGAAAGGCTTGCCCCTGGACCGCGTGAACGTGGACACGGACCAGATCATCCCCAAGCAGTTTTTAAAGCGCATCGAGCGCACCGGCTACGGCGAGTTCCTGTTCTACGACTGGCGCCAGGATCCCGCCTTCGAGCTGAACAACCCCCGCTACGCAGGCGCAAAGATTCTCATCGCCAACAAGAACTTCGGCTGCGGCTCCTCGCGCGAGCACGCCGCGTGGGCTCTCGACAACTACGGTTTCCGCTGTGTGATCGCGCCGAGCTTCGCGGATATCTTCCACTCGAACGCGGGCAAGAACGGCATTCTGCTCGTCACGCTGCCCGAAGATCAGGTGCAGACGCTCCTCGACCGCGCCGCGACGGCCGACAACTACGAGCTGACCGTCTCGCTTGAAGACAATACCATCCGCGACACGCAGGGATTCTCGACCAGGTTCGCCATCGATCCCTTTCGTCGGGAGTGCCTGCTGGAAGGCCTCGACGACATCGGGCTGACGCTGCGGCACGCGGCGGAATTGGACAAGTTTGAAAAGCAGCACGACGCGGCGTTTTGGGTTGCGCCCCGTGCGGAAGATCAGGCGCAGGCATGAGCGGAAACGGGAAGAGCAACGGCAAGCTGTACTCCATCGCGCTGACGGAAGGCCCCAACCGGGCGCCGGCCCGGGCGATGTTCCGCGCGGTGGGATTCACGCGCGAGGACCTCGCCAAACCGATCATCGGCATCGCGAACACCTGGACCGAGATCGGCCCGTGCAATTTCCACCTGCGCCAGCTGGCCGAAGCGGTCAAGCAGGGAATTCGCGAAGCGGGCGGCACGCCGATGGAGTTCAACACCATCACCATCTCCGATGGCATCACCATGGGCACCGAGGGCATGAAGGCCTCGCTCATCAGCCGCGAGGTCATCGCCGATTCCGTCGAGCTGATGGCGCGCGGCAATCAGTTCGACGGCCTCGTCTGCATCGCCGGCTGCGACAAGAACATGCCCGGCACCGTCATGGCGCTGGCGCGGCTCGACATCCCTGGCCTGATGCTCTACGGCGGCTCGATCGCTCCCGGTCACCTGAACGGAAAAGCCCTTACCGTGCAGGACGTCTTCGAAGCCGTGGGTGCGCACGCGGCCGGCAGGCTCGACGACGCGGGCCTCGAAGCCGTCGAAGCGAATGCGTGCCCCGGCGCCGGTGCCTGCGGCGGCCAGTTCACCGCGAACACCATGGCCATGGCCTGCGAGTTCCTCGGCATCTCGCCCATCGGCCTCTCCGGCGTCCCGGCATTTCTCGAAGAGAAGCTGGAAGCCTCGCGCGAAGCCGGCCGCATGGTCATGCAGCTCGTACGCAGCGGCCTCAAGCCAAGCCGGATTATCACGCCGAAATCGATTGAGAACGCCATCGCCAGCGTCGCCGCGTCCGGCGGATCCACGAACGCCGTGCTCCACTTCCTGGCCATCGCCAACGAGGTCGGCATTCCGCTCACCGTCGACGATTTCGACCGCATCAGCAGCAAGACGCCGCTGCTCTGCGACCTCAAGCCCGGCGGAAAATACGTAGCCGCCGATTACCAGGCCGCGGGCGGCAGCCGGCTTTTGGCCAGGCAGCTCCTCTCAGCTGGCCTGTTGCACGGCGAGTGTCTGAACGTCTCCGGTAAAACGCTGGCCGAAGAAGCCGCGGCCGCAAAGGAGACGCCGGGGCAGGACGTGATCCACACACCCGATAAGGCGCTGAAGCCGACCGGCGGCCTGGTGATCCTCAAAGGCAATCTCGCGCCCGAAGGCTGCGTCATCAAAGTCGCCGGCCACAAGCGGCTCGATCATCGCGGTCCCGCGCGCGTCTTCAATTGCGAAGACGACGCCTTCCACGCCGTTGAGTCCGGCCAGATCAAACCCAATGATGTAATGGTCATCCGCTACGAAGGCCCGAAGGGTGGCCCTGGAATGCGCGAGATGCTGGCCGTCACCGCGGCTGTCGCCGGCATCCCCGAACTGAGCGACACTGTCGCGCTGCTCACCGACGGGCGTTTCTCCGGCGCGACGCACGGTCTGATGGCCGGCCACGTGGCCCCGGAAGCCGCCGTGGGCGGCCCGATCGCCGCCGTCCGCGAAGGAGATTTAATTAGCTTCGACATCCCCAACCGTAAGCTGAACGTCGAGATTGCGGACTCCGAGCTCTCGGCGCGCATGAAGGACTGGAAGAAACCGGAGCCGAAGTTCCGGCGCGGCATCTTCCGCAAATACACCGATGCGGTTTCGTCGGCGTCGCAGGGAGCTGTGACGAACTGAGAAGCAAGGGCCAGAGGGAGCGATGAGCACAGGGAAACACGCGAAAACGCCAACGAGCAGCAACGCCGGCACGCGGCTCACCGGCGCGGAGATTCTGTGGGCCACGCTGGAAGGCGAAGGCGTCAGCGTCGTCTTCGGATATCCGGGCGGAGCGATTCTGCCGGCCTACGACGCGCTGCGGAAATTTCCCATCCGCCACGTGCTGGTGCGGCATGAGCAGGGCGCGGCCCACGCCGCCGACGGCTACGCGCGCGCATCCGGCAAGGTGGGCGTGGCGATTGCGACTTCCGGTCCGGGCGCAACGAACCTGGTGACCGGCATCGCGACGGCCATGCTCGATTCCGTGCCCATGGTCTGCATTACTGGCCAGGTCTCCAGCAAAGTGCTCGGCACGGATGCATTCCAGGAAGTGGACATCACCGGCATCACGCTGCCGGTGACCAAGCACAACTACGTGGTCACGCGGGCAGAAGACGTGGCGCCCATGATCCGCGAGGCATTCCTGGTGGCGCGCTCGGGACGGCCCGGGCCGGTGCTGGTGGACATCACGAAAGACGCGCAGCAGGGCTCGGCGGAGTTCGACTTTGCGGCAGCAGCGCCGAAGCCGCATCGCCCGCACCCGATGTTGAAGACCGAATCCGTCTCCGTCCTGCAGGCGGCGGAGCTGATCCGCAACGCGAAGAAGCCGGTGATTCTCGCCGGCCACGGCATCATCCAGTCGAACGCGTACCAGCAGATACTCACGCTGGCAGAGCGCATGAAGATTCCCGTCGCCTCCACGCTCCTCGGCCTCGGCGCGTTTCCCGCGTCGCATCCGCTGTCGCTGGGCATGATGGGCATGCACGGCGAGGCGTGGGTCAACCACGCTATCCAGCAGTCGGATCTGCTGATCGCCTGCGGAATGCGTTTCGACGATCGCGTAACGGGCACGCTTGCAACCTATGCGCCGAACGCGAAGAAGATTCACATCGAGGTCGATCCGGCGGAAATCGACAAGAACGTGAAGGTCGACATCGCGCTGATCGGAGACCTGAAAGAAGCGCTGGAGGCGCTGCTCCCGCATCTGCCTCCGAAACCAGCCAGGCATGAATCGGCATGGCTCAGGGAGATCGAAGCCAGCAAGGGCGAGGTCGCGGTGCGCGACATCAAGAACCTGCCCGACAGCGGACATCTCTACGCCGCGCACGTGATCCACGACCTGTGGCGCGCTACGGACGGCAAGGCCATCGTCGTCACCGACGTGGGCCAGCACCAGATGTGGGAGGCGCAGTACTACAAGCACGAGACCCCGCGCACCCTCATCACCTCCGGCGGTCTCGGTACCATGGGTTTTGCGCTGCCCGCGGCGATTGGCGCAAAGATCGCCTGCCCGGACAAAGAAGTGTGGGTGGTCGCCGGCGATGGCGGATTCCAGATGACCGCGGCCGAGCTGTCGACCGCGGCGCAGGAAGAACTGGATCTGAACATCGCCGTGGTGAACAACGGCTATCTGGGGATGGTCCGGCAGTGGCAGGAGTTCTTCTACGAGAAAAACTACGAGTCCTCGCCGCTGCGCAGCCCCGATTTTGTCAAGCTGGCCGAAGCGCACGGGATCAGAGGGACGACCGTCGGTAAGCGGCCTGAAGTTGTTCCCGCGATCAAAACCGCCCGCGAGCACAAGGGCCCGTTTGTCATCAATTTTCTGGTGGAGAAGGAAGATTCGGTCTATCCGATGATCCCGGCCGGCAAGGCGCTGCATGAGATGATCCGCCGCCCGAATCACAATCCGCTGGTGGAGACCGCCGGGGACAAGTGAAAGCGAAAGGATTGTCTGGCGACTTGCTAACCGCTTCATCCCTAACCGTCTCACCCCTGACCGCCGTACCGCTGAGGTTTCTATGCTGCATACATTCGTAGCGCTGGTGGAAGACAGGCCCGGTGTGCTGACGCGGGTCGCGTCGCTCTTCCGGCGGCTGAACATCAATATTGTCTCGCTCACGGTCGGGCATTCCGAGCGCATCGGCGTCTCGCGCATGACCATCGTCTGCGAGGCTTCGCCCACCGCCGGGCACCGCATCGCGGCCAGTCTCTATAAACTGGAGAATGTACTCCAGGTCGACGATGTCGGGCAGTTGTCGCACGTGGCGCGGGAGCTGGCCCTCATCAAGGTAGCGGCGACACCAAAGACACGGTCCCAGGTCTTTGAGCTGGCAGAGGTCTTCCGCGCGCGCATCGTGGATCTCGCGCCGGAGTCGCTGATGATTGAGATTACCGGCGTGGAGAGCAAGATCGAAGGGCTCATTCAGGTGCTGAACGAGGCGGGAGACCGTATTCTGGAGATTTCCCGCACCGGGCGCATGGTGATGCGGCGTGGCCAGCACACCAGCAGGGTGCTGGAAGCGATGCGCGTGCCGGGCGTCGAGACGGTGGCAGAATTCAAGGCAGAAGAAGATTCCGCCGCGCCCAGCGATTTGCTGATGGCGGATGAAACAGGATTGTAAGCAGTTTTTAGCTGTTAGTAGCTGGTTGTTAGTCGTCTCTATGCGGGGATGGATCTCGCACGGCCGCAACGCTACACTAACAACCAGCAACTACAAAGGACAACAATGGCAAAGACCTATCACGATCAGGATGCCGATTTGTCGCTCATCCAGCAGAAGAAGGTAGCCATCATCGGCTACGGATCGCAGGGGCATGCGCATGCG
>JASHRH010000137.1 GCA_030037475.1 Acidobacteriaceae bacterium | reverse complement strand
CATAAGGCATATTGCCCGGAAAGTTCCTGTACCAGTTGCCAGTGCCGGGCGTCTGCGGGTTACATCCCGACTGAACGGCGGGGTTGTAACCAAGCTGAGTCAATTCGGTGGATGCCTGAGCCTGAAGATTGGGATCCTGGCGGATGCGATCGTAGATGTCGTTATCGGAAATGCTTCCGGGGTCCACTCCCAGACGTTGCGCAGCAGTGTTCTTGATTTGGGTCAATAATTGCGGCTGTTGCTGTAGAACCGCAATGATCTGCTCCGGCGACATTTCCTGGCCCTGCTGTAGTTGCTGAGGCGTGCCATTTTCACCAGGAGACAGGGACAGCGGGGAACACGGATTGGCTGCCCCGCCCTGCGTCTGTTCCTGAGGAGTACCGTTCGGAGATATTGGATAGCATGGCTCCGCCGGCGTTTCCTGGTTGTAGGCCGAGATTCCCTGCTGGTTGTCACAGGGCTGGACCGGTGTTGCAGTCCCAGGTTCTGCGGAAACCGGCTGCTGCGTCTGGGGAGAACCTGTCGTATCTTGATCCCCGGAAGTCTGCCCCGCGGCAAACGTTCCGCCAAACATGCAGCTGAGAAAAATCAGCAGTGCAAAGAAAAGAGGTATGCTGCACCAGCTGGTCCGGCCATCCCTCCGGGTCTTCGTCATCTCTGCAGCTTTCACGCTTTTCACACTCTCCTGGAAAAGGCAGACGCGGCGAAGGAACTCCAGCGCGGCGTTTCAGCCAGTTTTAATCGGTCCAGAGTCTTCATTCTCATCGCGAGCGGGGAAAGGCGGGCTCCCTCCTCGCCCAGTGTGCCGGTTTTGGCCGCCCCGGATTCACACAGTGCAAGGATCGCCCTGAAAATGTCTCTTCTTCCATCCCTGAGCCGACCAAACGTGTGCCGGAGACAGAAGAAGGCGGTCGCATCCATGCGTCTTCTCGAAAATCAGCTCACGTGATGGTTCCTGAACCTGACGATACCACCTCCCCAGCCTCCGGATCAATCAGTTTCGCCCACCGTTCCTGCCCGAAAACACCCGCCAAAACCTCTCGTAATCTCATCTCCTGCACCACATTCAGTAGAAACGGACAGCATCGGTCCAGACATCCTCTGCCGCCCTTACGGAGCCGCCGGCCCCAGCTAACGCGGTACAACTCTGTGCAGCTGGTACGAATCGAAACCGGAGTTGTGGGTCAGATCGAAACCTCACGACTGGTTCTCCAGAGCGGTGCGGTGCAGGTGTTCAGAAAGCTCGCTGCTGTCATCTTGCTTGCAATTCCCGGCGGGCTTGTGCTCGGCCAGAACTCTCCTGACGCTCACGGCGGGGACGAAACCCTGTGGGTGGGCGCGGAACTCTCGCTTTTCAATCCCGATTACAATTGCTCCAGCAATCTGCCCTTCGCCTGTCAACACGATCTCCGCGGCGCAGGAGCTGTAGCGAATCTGAACCTGAACCGGCGATGGTGGGCAGGGGCGGAGGCTCGCTGGCTGCCATGGAACGGCCTCAGTGGTGAAACCGAATCGGTATACCTGGCCGGTCCTGGATATACGCTCTGGCGGGGCAACGAGCTTTCGCTTTCCGGAAAGTTCCTCTTCGGAATCGGACATGTTCACACATCGGGCCCCAGCGAGACCGATTTCGTTTATGCGCCGGGAGTCGATTTGGCCTGGCATCCGAGGCCGCGCGGCACATTCTTCGCGGGATATCAGTACGAGCTCTGGCCCGCCTTCGCCGGTACCCCGACGGTCAATCCCTCGGGCCAGGTGGTATTACACAATCACGGCCTCACGCCCAACGGCTTCAGCATAGGCTTCGCCTACCGTCTGTTCTGAAGGATTCTCCCGGCGTCGCCAGGTTGGACCAATTCTTTTCATAGGGGCGTGACCCAGCGGCTCACAGGCTCTGAGGCAGAGCTGGCGCACTCACGCTGGCGACAACTCAAAGCGGTTGAAAGCGCGCGGGGTACTGAGCCGGCACGCGCTCGATCAGGTTCTGCTCAGCCTCTTCAGTTCTTCTCACCCGTTGCCGGGTTGAGGAGATGGTTCAGCTCGTTCAGCCTGGAAGGGCGCGGCGTTCGACGCCTTCCATGCCGAAGATGCGCTGATAGCGCTCGATCTCTGACGGGTCGCCCAGTGCCTTCTGCGGGTTGTCGGAGAGCTTAACAGCGGGCCACCCCGCGGCATCCTGGAGCTTGCACACCAGGTGAGGTGGGTTGAAGCTGACGTCGCCGCGCGGATTGCAATCGCGGAAATCATTGGTAAGCAGCGTCCCCCAGCCCGCGGAGAAGCGGACGCGCCGCTCGGGAATCCATCTGCCGGCGTCGGCGAAATCGGCAGCACGCCGGAAGTCGATCGCCGTATGACCCGACCGAATTTGTCCGGCAAAGGTGGCGTGGAGGCGCAGGATCGCGTCCACGTCCAGAGAATCCGAGGCGATGAAGAGCTTGCCGCGCGGATCGCGGCCGCGCGATTCGAGCCAGGCGATGTACTCTTCGCCGGCGAGTTCCGGGTCTTTGCTGTCGGCGCGCTGGCCGGTCCAGTCCGCGACCCAGTCCGGGGCATGCTGGAGAAACTGTGTCGTGCCGAAGGTGTCGGGCAGCAGGATAAGCAGCTCGCCCTGGTAAGTCTGCTGCCACAGTTCCAGCAGCCGGTATTGTGACTGCCGCAGCTCCTCGTCGCTGGCGGCCATGGCCGCCAGCGCCATGGGCAACTCGTGCGCGTTGGTGCCAATCGCTTCCAGGTCGTGCTTGTAAGCCAGATACGTGTTCGAGGTTCCGATGAATCCTGGGCCGAGAACGTCGCCCATGGCCAGAACCACGTACTCCTGCCAGAGAAAGCTGTGCCTCCGGCGTGTGCCGAAGTCGCTGATGCGCAGACCGGGAACGCCGCGGAGGCGCTCCATCTTCTCCCAGAGTCTGGCCTTGGCGCGCGCGTAGAGAATGTCCAGCTCCAGTTCTGTCAGGCGCTTGAGAGCGATGCGGGATTTCAGTTCGCTGAGGATGGCGAGCGAGTAAATCTCCCACAGAGTGGTGTCGGTCCACGGACCGTGAAACGAGAGGGAGAACTGACCGTCGTGGACGGAAAGATCGTAGTCGGAGAGGTGGAAGCCGTGCTCGAGCCAATCGAGGAAGGCGGGCTCAAAGATACCGCGGCGGCCGTAAAAGGTATTGCCGGCCAGCCAGATGATTTCGGACTTGTGAAAGCGCAGGCCTCTGACGTGTTCGAGCTGAGCGTGAAGCTCGCCGATGCTGATGAAATCGGCAAGGCGAAGGCTGGGATCGCGGTTGAGGAGCGAAAACGTGGCAGTCGTCGAGGAAAACTGCTTCCAGATGAACTGTAGCATCAGCAGCTTGTAGAAGTCCGTGTCCAGCAACGAGCGGACGATCGGATCGAGCTCCCAGTTGTGATTGTGTGCCCGCCGCGCGAGATTAATAATCACAGTAGGATTACTTTAGCGTAATCGCGGGCTTCGGTCCCCATCGGCAAAAGTATGGTGCATCCATCGCAGATCTTCTGGGACGTCGATACTCAGGTAGACTTCCTGAGTCCGGACGGAAAGCTGTACGTGCCCGGGTCGGAGGCGATTGTGCCTGCGCTGCGGCGTCTGACCGGGTGGGCGGCGGAACACAAGGTGCTGGTAGTGGCCTCAGCCGACGCGCATCATGAGAGCGATCCGGAGTTTCAGCAATGGCCGCCTCACTGTCTGGTGGGAACCACGGGACAGCTGAAGATTCCGGAGACGCGTCTGGTGCGCCAGCTCGTTCTGCCCAACCGCCGGACGGAAGCTCCCGCGGACCTGGGCGTCTGGCAACAGGTAGTCCTGGAGAAGCAGGAGCTGGATGTCTTCACGAATCCGAATACCGAGCCGCTGATAGAACACCTGGGGCGTCCGGACGTGGTGTTGTACGGAGTGGTGACGGAGTTGTGCGTGGCACGAGCGGCTTGGGGTCTGGTGCAGCGCGGGTGCAAGGTCACTCTGGTTAAGGATGCGATGGCGGCGCTGGATCCGGCGAAGGCACGGAGCTGCCTCGATGAGCTGATCAGGCAGGGAGCGCGCCTGGCCAGCGCTGACGCGATTCTCCGATGATTTGTCCCGTTCTCTGAAACGAGCGTGTCCGATTACTGTGGTTCCTTGCCCCGTGATGTGGGGCTGCCATGAGCTGCCAGCCCTTCGGATTTTTTATACGCAGTTTGACTGAAGAGAACCTTGAGAAAAACAGCCGGAATCGCGCTCGGCGCCACTGTCGCCAGATCGCGGTTTCGACCCGAAATCCATCGCGTCCTGCTACCCTTCCCGCATGGCGATTCGCAAGATCGTCCACATTGACATGGACGCGTTCTACGCCTCGGTGG
>JASHRH010000136.1 GCA_030037475.1 Acidobacteriaceae bacterium | reverse complement strand
GAAGGCGAAGCCGCAGGCCAGAAGGGCGAGAATGCCGGTCCAGATCCAGGCCAGACGAAGAGCAGCGCGGCCGCCCCAGGGCAGGACGAACGAATCCACCAGCAGCAACGCGACGACGAGACCGATGAAACCGATCCAGTGGGTGGGCATCGAGCGATACGTGCCGATCTTACCGCCGGACTTATCTCTGGTCGAGCAGCCGGATCGTTTCCAGCAGCGTGTCTCCGGAGATGGTCAGGCTCTGCGCGCCGAGCTTAGCCAGCGTGTCCTGCGCGGTGTGCCAGTACGCGTTGTTGTAGCCGTAATCGAAGTCGATCAGGTCGGCGCAGGGCACGCCATGCTGCAGGAAGACCGTGTGATCGTCGCCGACGTACATCTTCGACTGAAAAAAGAACGACTGCCACCCATAATGCGACGCGGCCTGGTACACCAGGTCTTCCAGCCAGGGCGTGGAATTCATATCCCGCGTAATGTCCAGGTCCTTATCTCCGAGCATGTCCGCGAGCAGGAACGCCTTGATCCGCTTCAGCGTGCCGTCCGCGGACCATATCTGCTCCAGATGCTTCGCGCCGTAGGCCGAGTCCGCATCGGTCCAGCCCTGGATCGCCTCCTCGCCGTCGGTGAAAACCAGCCACACGCTGTATCCGTTGTTGGGCTTGCCGCGAAAGTAATTCGCCATTTCGATCAGCAGGCCCGTAGTCGAGCCGCCATCGTTCGCGCCGACGTAATGGATGTTGCGGAGCGGATAGTTGGTGTCGTAATGCGAGGCGACCACGATGATCCCGTCCTTCCTGCCGGGGAACTTCACGATGAAGTTGTGCATCGTCAGCGGGCCAATCGGGGTTTTGGCGACGAACGTGTCCTCCACCAGATCGTCATGGCGGAACTGGTTCCTGATGAACTGCTCAGCGCGAACGTGGCCGGGGCTGCCCACCCATCGCGGTCCGGCATCATTGACAAACTGCCGCGTGTACTCGAGCGCGCGGGCGCCGTCAAAACGCGGCAGCTCCTGAAACTGTGCGTTCGTCTGCGCCTGCGCGTGTCGATGGCAGGGAAGCGCCAGCGCAACCGCCAGCCACAGCGCGATCAGCACTGGCTTCAGCGCTCTCATGACGCCGCCCTGGCAGCGCGCTTTTTGCGCGTCGCCGGATGCACGAACCACGAGACGCCGATGCTGAGCACGTACAGGATCAGCATCGGGCTGGCAAAGACGCACATCGTCAGCACGTCGGAGGTCGGCGTGATGATGGCGGCGATGATGAAAATGAGCAAGATCGCGTAGCGAAGGTTCTTCCATAAGAACTTTGGACTCACAATTCCGAAGAGGGATAGGAACATCACCAGAATAGGCAGCTCAAAGGTCAGGCCGAGGCCGAGAATCACGGTAAGAAAGAGCCCGGTGTATTCGTTAATCTCAATCAGCGGCCGGAAATCCTTGTTGAAGCTGAGCAGGAAATCCAGCGATCCAGGATAGACCCAGCGATAGCCGAAGTACGCGCCGGCGAGGAAGAGCCCGATCGTCGCCGTCATGAACGGGACGACGTAGCGCTTCTCGTTCTTGTACAGGCCGGGCGAAATGAACAGCCACACCTGGTAGAGCACGAAGGGGCAGGCGAGAATGCAGCCTCCGAGAAAGCTGATCTCGAGATACATATTGAACGGGTCAATCGGATTGTTATAGATCAGCTGAGTGGGCATGTGGTGCTTTGCCAGCGCCCACGTGATCGGCTGCTGCATGAACGCGTAGATCCTGTCGTGGAAATACCACGCGATGAAGAACCCGCCGATGATATACAGCGCGGAGTGGATAATCCTCCGCCGCAGTTCCTGCAGATGCTCCAGCAGGCTCATGCCGGGCAGCTCGGCGCGCTCGGTCACCGCTGCGCGGGCGCGATCGACCAGATCAACCATGAGTCAGCGATTCCGCCGCGGTTTCCGGGAGGGCTGAGGGAACGTTGTGACTCTTTGCAGGAGACGGATCAGTCGCTGAGTCCAAAGCCGGCCCAGCGGCGCCGTTCAGGCCGGCGGCCGCCAGCGGCTGGGTGGGAACAGCGCGCGCCGCGGCAATCGCCGTCCGCGATTCCGGCACGATGGGCTCCGACGATGCGGCCGACACGGCAATTGGCTCGGGCTCCAAAGTCGCGGGCGCTTCCACGGGAACGGCAAAGGGCCGCGCTGCGCTCACGGGCTCACCCGTGGAGGGAGGCAGAATCGTGGGTCCGGTGTCGGCGTGCGGCGAGGCTCCCGCCTCGATCATCGCCTGTTCGGAAGCCGCCGCCAGCGTCTGCGACTCAGCCAGCTTCTTCTTCCGCTCTTCCTCTTCCATGTTCCGCAACTCTTCCTGAATCTGGAACTTAAACTCATTGCTGGCGCGGCGGAATTCGGCGAGCAGCTTGCCCAGTTGTCTTCCCATCTCGGGCAGCTTTTTCGGCCCGAACAGCACCAGCGCGAGCAGGAAGATAAAGGTGTAATCGCCGAAATGCATGGATACTTTATGATACCCGCCGCGCCGGAGGGGTCACAATCAGAAATGGGCCAGGATCCGGGTAGCCTCTTTGCTGAGTGCCGGCAGGCGCATACTTAAATCAGCAGCACCGCTGGCGTGCCCCGGATTCCCCCCGCGGCGGCATCTTCTTCCTGGGGCAGGATTTTCGGGGCTCTCCGGAGATCGCTATGAGCGAATTGATTTCCTCCCGTGCCACGACCACCCTGGGCGAGCTTTTCCGTAATTACGACGGGCCGCACTTTGCCATCCGCCTCTGGAATGGCTGGACCTGGAAATCCGCGCCAGGCGACGGCAAGGCTCCCGCCTGCACGATCGTGCTGACCACGCCGAAGGCCCTGCAAACCCTGCTGCTTCACCCCAGCCAGGTTGCGCTCGGCGAAGCATTTCTGGCCCAGGAAATCGATATTGAGGGCGACCTCTTCAGCGTCTTCGAGATCGCGGAGCACGTCCTCCGCCGTCCTGTGTCGCTCCGCCAGAGGCTGCTGCGCGGCCTCGGCGCGCTGGGATACGCGCTCACCCACGGCCGAATCCATTCCCGCCGTCGCGACCGCGAGTCCATCGCCTACCATTACGACCAGCCGCCGGAGTTTTTCCGTCCCTGGCTCGGCCCTACGCTCGTTTACTCCTGCGCGTATTTCCAGAACGACTCCGACACGCTCGACGCCGCGCAGGAGCAGAAGCTCGACCTCATCTTCCGCAAGCTCCGCCTCCAGCCGGGTGAGCGCTTCCTCGATATCGGCTGCGGCTGGGGCAGCCTGATTCTCCACGCTGCCGGCCGCTGCGGTGCGGAAGCCGACGGCATCACACTCAGCCGCGAGCAGGCGCAAGTGGCGGATCAGCGCATCGTCGGCTCCGGCCTCGGCGATTCCTGTCGCGTCACCCTGCGCGATTACCGCGAACTCGATCCCGCGCAGCGCACCTACGAGAAGATCGCCAGCGTGGGCATGAGCGAGCACGTTGGCCTCAGGAACCTGCCGCGCTACTTCGATCTCGCGTACCGGCTGCTCGAGCCCGGCGGTGTCTTCCTGAATCACGCCATCGCGCGCTCGGCCGGCTCCGCGCCGCGCGGCACGGACTCCTTCATCCGCCGCTACGTTTTTCCCGACGGCGAGCTGGTGACGCTCACCGAGACCATCACCGCCGCCGAAAATGCCGGCTTCGAAGTCCGCGACGTGGAGAACCTGCGCGAGCACTACGCGCGCACGCTGCGCTGCTGGGTCGAAGGCTTGCGCCGCCATCGCGAAGCCCTGCTGGAGCGCGTGCCGGAGAAGACCTGGCGCATCTGGCTGCTCTATATGGCAGGCTGCGCGGCAGCATTCCGGCGCGGCGACATTGCGGTCTATCAGGTGCTGCTCAGCAAACCCGACCACGGCGACAGCCGCCTGCCGCTCACGCGCGAGGACTGGTACCGATCGAAGCCCCGGCCGGCGGTGCGCGAGGATCGCTCGCCGCTGCACCCGGTCGCGATGGGGTAAACTGAGTCCACGACACGCCTTCGCGGAATTTTGAGACCGGCCCGCGAATGGCGCGTCTAACAGGCAGAGCAGTAAGCAGGGTGGCAACATCTCCGTTGGCCGCGAGCCAACTGCCACCGTAAGGCTTTCAACATCCCCGTCCAGTTCTGGACTGAAGGCGGCAGGTTTTGAACGTACTGGAAGAAGTAGCTGAACCCACCTCGCTTGAAACGGCGAGCTGTTTCCTCGACAACTATCTCGCTCTGCCCGACCACACCATGGACGCGCGCATTGCCGAGGCGCGGCGCGCGCTGGGCGCGAGCACCATTCTGCTGGGCCATCATTATCAGCGTGACGAAGTGATCCGCTTCGCCGACTTCACCGGCGACTCGTACAAACTGTGCCGGGCCGCGGCGGAAACCGGCGCGCGTTACCTCGTCTTCTGCGGCGTGCATTTCATGGCCGAGAGCGCCGACGTCCTCGCGCATGACGGCCAGCAGACCATCCTCCCCGACCTGAATGCCGGCTGCTCCATGGCCGACATGGCCGAAATCGGCCAGGTCGAGCAGTGCTGGGACGACCTGCTCGCCGCCGACGTCCGCGCAGACGAGATCCTGCCGCTCACCTACATGAACTCGACGGCCGCGATCAAAGCCTTCTGTGGCGAGCGCGGCGGCCTGGTCTGCACCTCGTCGAATGCGCGGCGCGCCTTCGAGTGGGCCTTCGCCCGCGCGAAGAAGATCCTCTTCCTGCCCGATCAGCATCTCGGCCGCAACACCGGTCACGCCATGGACATTCCTCTCGCCGAGATGCCCGTCTACGATCCGTGGCAGCTTGCCGGTGGCATCGCGCCCGCCCGGCTGCGTTCCGCACGCGTGATCCTCTGGAAAGGCCACTGCTCCGTCCATCAGCGCTTCCTGCCCGAGCACGTCGACAAGGTGCGCGCGAAGTACCCTGGCATCCAGGTGATCGTGCATCCTGAATGCCGGCTCGAAGTTTGTGAGAAGGCGGACGCGCTTGGCTCGACCGAGCGGCTCATCCAGATCGTGAAAGACGCCCCAGTCGGTTCGAGCTTCGCCATCGGCACGGAAATCCATCTGGTCAATCGCCTGGCGAAGCAGTTCGCGGGCAAGACCATCGTTACGCTCGACGACACCGGCTGCCTCTGCACGACGATGTACCGTATCAGCCCGCAGCATCTCGCCTGGGCGCTCGAGAACCTGGTCGAGGGCCGCGTCGTCAATCGCATCCAGGTTGCCGAGGATGTGAAATACTGGGCGCGCATCGCGCTCGACCGCATGATGGAAATCTAGCTGCCAGCAGCCAGCTACCAGTTACCGACTACCGACTACTGACTACTGACTACTGACTCCTGTCTCCTGTCTTATGAAAACCTTCACCCTCTCCGAAGCGCAGTCTCTTCTCCCCACCGCGGAGTCGCTGCTGAACCGCGCGCTCGAAGCGAAGCAGGCGGCGCAGCAGCTCGAGGAGGAGCTGTCGGCGCTGATGCGGCGCATCTTCGCGCAGGGCGGGATGCGCGTCGATGTCGGCGACGTGCAGCGGCGCCGCACCACCCTCGAAGCTCTCATCCAGCGGGCGAAGGATTCGCTCCAGGAGCTGGACGCCATCGGCGTGCAGGTGAAGGACCTCGAAGCCGGCCTGCTCGATTTCCCCTGCGAACTCGAAGGCGAGACGGTTCTGCTCTGCTGGAAGCGGGGCGAGCCGCGCATCGGCTTCTGGCACCGCATGGAAGATGGCTTCCGCGGCCGCCAGCCCATCGACAGCCGCTTCTCCCGCGTCTCGCCCGACAAACTCCACTGACGCCTGCGATGAGCAGACAGGGATGAGGCGGCCAGCAGCCAGCGGTCAGCCCTCCGACCACGTTGCCAAGGGAAGGCGGCAAGGGTGGGTACCCTGCGCGGCGCTGCGTGACTTCAGTTTTGAGCTTTGTATCAGGGCACAACTGAAGTCGTGCCGTAGCAGCGACAAAAATGACTCCGGCTTTAGCCGCTGAGTCGTGCTTGACCCGGGCTGAAATGGCTGTACACTCGGGCGCATCGGAGGCACCTGTGAAACCTGTGTTCGCCGTGTTGCTCGTAGTGTGCTCCGCCTCTGCCATGGCGCAGAAGTTCGATGTCACGATCATCAACCGCCAGGACAACGAAACGGATTATTCTTATGTAGTGCCGGGATACTCGAACGCCCAGTCGAACGCGAACGTCAACTGCGACAGCCTTGGCAACAGCGTGAACTGCAACGGATCCGGCACAACCACCGGTTACAGCACGTCTGCGCGGGAGGTCTCCTTCCAGGTGACCGGCGCGACGCTCTCTCTGCTGCTCCCTGATGGTCGCGTGGCCGTTGTCAACTGCAAAAGCAAGTTTGCCGAGCGCATGGCCGGCCCGCGCGGGAACCACCGGAGCTGCCGAGTTCCGCTGGTGAACAATATCGAAGCCGACTTTCACGGCGACAAGGCGAAGCTGCGGTGGTCCGTGAGCCTGGACGGGAAGAAGTTCCGTTCCGAGACGTACGAGATTCTGGCGGTGCTGGATAAACGCCAGACCAACCAGTGAGGTGGGGCCGTTGGGCTTGCTTCCGTGACGTTTTGGAGGCCCTGAAGAGGGAAAAGCACAGGGGCTGAAGCCCGAAGTCCTTAAGGACGCTATACGGCACGACTGAAGATCGTGCCCTGATACAAAGCGGTGGCGTTCGCGGGATACTCATTTCCCCCGTACCCTCCGCCCCGCCGATTTATCTTGCCTCGATCCCGCCACGCGCCAAACTTCACTCACAATTGTTTGTTGCTCAGCCCGCTTCGGCTAGCCCATACCGTCGCTGCCAGGCTTCCTTGAGGCGCGCGCGAACGACGGCCTTTTCGGCGGAGGTCGCCTCGGGGTTGTCAGGGACCGCGAACCGCGAAGCTTCCTCCTTCCCCAGTTCAAGGAGCTTGCGGTCGCGGACGAGGTCCGCCACGCGGAAGCCGGGGAGTCCGGCCTGGCGGGTTCCGAAGAATTCGCCGGGGCCGCGCAGGGCGAGGTCCAGCTCGGCCAGTTCGAATCCGTCCTGGGTGCGGACCATGGCGGCGAGACGCTCCTCGGCGTGCGGGGTCAAGCGTCCGCCGGTGAGCAGGAGGCAATACGATTTGGCGGCGCCGCGGCCGACGCGCCCGCGCAGTTGATGGAGCTGGGCGAGGCCGAAGCGCTCGGCGTGCTCGATGACCATGATGGTGGCGTTGGGGACGTCGACGCCGACTTCGATGACCGTGGTGGCGATGAGGACATCAATTTCGCCGCGCTGGAAGCGGCGCATGACGATTTCCTTACCGTCGGCGGAGAGGCGTCCGTGAAGGAGTCCGACGCGCAGGCCGGCAAGCTCGTTCGCGCGCAGGCGCTCGTACATCTCGGTAGCGGATTTGAGCGGGAGCCTGGGGAAGAGATCGCCGGATTTGGAGGAACGTCCCTCAGGGGCTAAAGCCCCACTCTTTTTGCGGTCCTTAATGGCACGGCTGAAGCTGTGCCCCTTCAAAGCGGCGTTTTGATCGGCGGCCTTCTTTGAGGCGCGCTTCTTCAGCGCGGGTTCTTCTGTGGGAACTTCTTCCGGCAGGGCAAAGTCCAGCTCCGGCTGGTCGTCTTTCGAGCCTTCGATGACGGGATAGACGACGTAGGCCTGATGCCCCTTCGCGACCTGCTGGCGGACGAAGTTCCAGACTTCGCCGGAGCGCTCGTCAGGAACCTGGCGGGTGACGATGAGCGGCCGGCCAGGCGGCGGCTCATCGAGAACGCTGAGGTCGAGGTCACCGTAGAGCGAAAGCGCGAGCGTGCGCGGGATAGGCGTCGCGGTCATGACGAGGACGTCGGGCTCGCGGCCATCCTTTTTCATGAGGCGGAAGCGCTGGAGGACGCCGAAACGGTGCTGCTCGTCGACGACCACGAGGCCAAGGTTGGCGAACTCGACTTTCTCCTCGATGAGGGCATGGGTGCCGATGACGAGGTCGGTCTCGCCCTGGACGATGCGGCGGCAGGCGGCGCGCTTCAGATCGTCGTCGAGCGAGCCGGTGAGGAGGGTGATACGGTAGCGCTTCGGCGAGCGGCTGAGGATCTCGCGCGCGGAAAGGTAGTGCTGGGTGGCGAGGATTTCGGTGGGGGCCATGAGCGCGGCCTGGTAGCCGTTTTCGATGGCGATGAGCATGGCCTGGAGCGCGACGATGGTTTTGCCGGAGCCGACGTCGCCCTGGAGCAGGCGGCGCATGGGCGTGGGGCGGCGCATGTCGGCGGCGATTTCGCCAAGGGCGCGCTTTTGCGCGGCGGTGGGATGGAAGGGCAGGACGGAGCGCAGCGCGGCGCGGACTTTGTCGCTGGTGGCGAAGGAGACGCCGGCTTTCTCCTGGAATTTGCGGCGCTTGATTTCGAGGCCGAGCTCCAGGTAGAAAAGCTCCTCGAAAATGAGGCGGCGATGCGCGGGCGTGGCGGCGGACTGGAGCTGAGTGAGCGAGGTTCCCGCGGGCGGGAAGTGAATATTGCAGAGAGCTTCTTCGCGGGAGGGGAGATCGAGGCGCTCGCGGAGCGATGCGGGGAGGGTTTCCGGGACGGAGCCCTGGAGTTCGGCGAGGATGTTCCAGACGATGCGGCGGATCCAGCGGGAGGCGAGCCGCGAGCCGGAGAGGGATTCGTAGACGGGGGTGATGCGGCCGACCTCGAGGAGACGGTCGAGGGCGTCGTCAGAGCCCTCAGGTAAAACTTCAAATTGGGGCTGGATCATTTTGAGGCCGCGACCAGAACGCGAAGCCTCCACTTTGCCGTAAAGGGCGACGAGTTGGCCCGGATGAAAGCGCCCTTCGAGATACGTGCCGTGGAACCAGAGGCACTTCATCGAGATTGTGCCCTGGCCGACGGTCATCTCGAAGAGCGGCATGTGGCGGGTGCGAAGGAGGGCCGCGCCGCGGACTTCGGCAATGACGCTGGCGGTTTCGCCGGGCTGGAGCTCGGCGAGCGAGCGCGGGTTCAGGCGGTCTTCGTAGCGAAAGGGCAGATGGAGGAGGAGGCCTTCGACGGTGAGGATGGACTTCTCGGCCAGAGTTTTGGCGATGGCGGGGCCGATGCCCTTGACGAACTGGACCGGAGTCGAGAGGGTGAGCACTGAAAGACAGCGTACAGCGTGCAGGGTGCAGCGTACAGACGAGCGATCCGAGGCCGGCAGCGATCGGACGGGTTGGGCCGACAGGTGACAGCCGCAACTATACTCAGAGCGGTGAGCGCGAAGACGAATCCACGGGAAGATGACGTCGCGGCCGGTGCCGAAGGGCAGCTGGGGTTCACGTTCGAGCAGCCGGTGACACGGCGCATCTGGAAGGTTGCGGATCTGGTGGGCGAGATGCGCCTCTACGTGGAGCGCGCGTATGGCGATCTGTGGGTAGAGGGAGAGATTTCGAATTTGCGGGCCGCGCCGTCGGGGCATGTGTACTTCACGCTGAAGGATGGAGAGGCGCAGTTGCCGGCGGTGCTGTTTCGAAAGCAGGCCTCGCTGCTGCGGTTCAGGCCGGCGGATGGGCTGCACGTGCTGGTGCGCGGGAAGGTTTCCGTCTACGAGCAGCGCGG
>JASHRH010000135.1 GCA_030037475.1 Acidobacteriaceae bacterium | reverse complement strand
TGGCGCATTGCGTTCCGAACGTGATCCCCGTGATTCCGTCCATGAACAGCGAGATGTCGAACTCCAGCGAACTGGTGATCGACGCGTCTGTCACATAAAAATCCGCGTCGTACGTGAAATGATGCAGCGTCGGCAGCAGCGTATGGTCGGCGTCCGGGATCTGCGGCGAATTTGTCCCGACCACTCCCGCTGTAAACAGCACATCCGCGCCAGGCAGCTTCGGACTCAGCTCGAACTCCGTTGCGTTGCCGCTCTTCGACGGATTGGAAATACCGAACACCTGCTTCCAGTTCGATTCTGAACACGGTGCTGGGCAATCGACAAAGTTTGGGCCAATCTGGCCGAAACTCTGCCAGTTCCCCGAAGCAGTCTGCACGCTGGAGATCGTCGTTCCCGAAGTCTGGGAGGAACCGCCTCCGCTGTTGCCGGATCCGCTGCCGCCGGAACTCGTTGTGCTCGTCGACTGGCCCGTCACGCTGCCTTTGCCTCCGCAGCCGGAGACGAACAGCATCATGCTCAGAAGGAAAGCCGCGCCCAGGCCCCACATGTTGATGCGGAAGAGCCGGTTGCGCAGGGTGGAAGTGTGGGTGCGGTCGTGATCGGTGGGCGACGTGCGGGATTCAGAGTACATTCCGAACCTTTCGCAGTGGATTTCACCTGCTCAGGCTCGGGCGTTCGTCCTGGCGCACATCGATCAGGCGACGCCAGGGACGCACCGCGCCTTGCGCTCACGGCCCATCGTGCGGGGATCTCCTTTCTGGTCCTCGGGGCCTGCGGCTGCGGGGCAGTTCTTTGCAGCAGATGTTATCTAGATAGTACATATTTTTCTGAATCAGGCAACCCTTTCGCTCCCAAAAGCGACAAATAATCTTCCCTCATCGGATTATGGCCGTAACCCCAGGGCAATCAGCGCGGGATTCTCCGGCTTTTCGGGATTGTCAGACTTTCGTATTCTGGACAGGATGGGCGTACGCTGCCCTGAATTCCACTTAGGAGCAATTGGTATGGCGGAGAAAGTGACGAAGGCGAAGGCCCCTGCGGCGCGCAAAACGGCGACAAGGAAGAACACTGGGGCGGCCGAGCCCCGCAGCGTCTCGCATGACGAGATCCGGCAGTTGGCCCACCGGTACTGGGCCGAGCGGGGCCAGCCCAGCGGCGAACCCGAAATCGACTGGTTCCGCGCCGAACAGGAGCTGCGCGGCAAAGCCTCATAAGTTAGGAGGGTGCGCGGTCGTGCGCGCCCCAGCCATCTGTTCTGGGATGTGATCCTCGGAGAACTGTGCTCCGGGGCTTACGTTCTCGCGTGCTCACCGGCCTTCTCAAAGTACAACCCAATCTCTTCGAGCGTCCTTCCCTTCGTCTCCGGCAGGAAGAACGATGCCGTAATAAAGTAGATAACCGTACACGCCGCCCACGCGAAGAACATCGCGTAATATCCGAAGAACCCCACTACCGGCAAAAACACGGCCGCGATCAGCGTCGACGCCCCCTGGTTCAGCAGCATCGCGATGCCCATCCCCGACGACCGGATGCGCGTTGGCATCAGCTCCGACAGCATCAGCCACACCACCACGCCCGGTCCCACCGCATAGAACAAAATGAACAGCCCCAGGCATCCGGCCACGATCCATCCCGTCGCCGCCGTCGGCACCGGCCCGTACACCGCTCGCCGGATTTTCAATGGCGCATTCTGCTCATCCGCTGCCGGCGCAATCTTCAGCACCGGCTCCGGATTGTCGCTCAGCGCGGTCTCCACCTGCGTGCCGTGCCCATAGGAGTACGTCACCGTCAGCGCCATCGGGCGACCTGCTGGCCCCGCGGGCAGCGCATTCAGCGGCAGCACAAGTCGATTCCCGTTCCGCGCCGCCTCCACCTGGCCGCGTACGTCGCGGCGTCCCTGCTCAATGTGCAGAAAGAAAAATCCGCACGCCAGCAGCGTCAGCACCACGCCGCCTGTTCCCAGCCGCAGCAGGAACCGCCGTCCCCTGCGGTCCACCAGCATCACTGCCACTACGGTCGCCAGGCAGTTGATCAGCTTCACCGTCACGTCGCCCTGCGTCGCCAGCCGCGCGCTCATTCCCGCCTGCCGCAGGATCAGTACCAGGAACTGCAGAATCGAGTTAATCCCCGTTGTCTGGGTGCACACCAGCACCACGCACGCCAGCACAAACGGCAAAACATACTTCCGCTGCAGCAGCGAACCTCCGCCGTCTGCCCTGGCCTGATCCTCCAGCTGGAGCGCCTGCATTTCTTTCAGTACCCGATCCGCTTGCTCTGCGGAAACCGTCCGCCGCAGCGCAGCTCGAGCCGCGTCTGCCTTGCCCTTCCGCAGCAGCCAGCGCGGCGTCTCGCTCAGCGCGAACGTTCCGGCAAAAAACAGGATCCCCGGATAGATCACCACCAGGAACATGCTGCGCCACGCGTGGTTCTGCGCGGCCAGAACCAGCGCCGCATTCCCGGCTGCCGTGGCAATCGCTGTCTCCGCCTGCCGCGTGTAATGCCAGCCCACGAACGCCGCCGCTGCAATCCCAACGGTCAGCATGAACTGGAAAATCGCCGTCCCGCGTCCGCGGTTCTCCGCACCCAGCGACTCCGCCAGATACAGGGGCGCCACCACCCCAATCACGCCGCCGCTGATCCCCTGCAGCAGCCGCCCCGCGAACAGCGTCCCAAAGCCGTGCGACAGCACGATCACCACGATGCTCGCGATGAACATGGCTCCGCTGGCCAGCATCATCCGCTTGCGCCCAGCCCAGTCGGCGACGAAGCCCGCAGCCAGCGACCCCACCATGCTCCCGCCCAGCACCGCCGCTACCACGAGCGATGTCTGCGCCAGGCTCAGCTCGATCGTGTGATTCAGATACAGCAGCGCCGCTGCGATAATCCCGACGTCGACCCCGTACAGCAGGCCCCCGAGACCGGCGATGAACAAAAGAAAGCGGCTGTACGCGGTTGGCCCGGTGTTCGTCATCGCAAAGGTTCACCTCGTCCGGCGCTTCCGTGGCCTTACCGGAATCGCCGCACGCGCAGCGTGTGCCGTCCTGACCGGTAGAATCCCACCGCGTACACCGTCGCACGGCTCTTCGTTGAGAAGATCAGTTGCCGGATGCGCAGCAGCGAGCTCCCGCGCGGAATCTCCAGCAGGTCTGCGAGACGCTGGTCCGCGTCCGTCGCGTCGATCTCCTCCTCCGAATATGCCAGCTCCACCCCGAACTCCCGTTCCAGCACTCCAAACAGCGAAACGTGGTCCAGTGGCGCGTCCAGCAGATTTGGAAACGCCTCGGCTGACCAGTAGCAGGTCTCCAGCGCCACCGGCTCGTCACCGGCCAGCCGGACGCGCTCCAGCTTGCCCAGCCGGCTCGTGGGCGCCAGTCCCAGCCGCGCCGCGATCTCGTGTTCCCGCGTCACCACCGCGCACGTCACCACCCGCGAATTTGCTGTCAGCCCCAGGCTGGCCATCTGTTCCGAGTAGCCCAGCAGCTTATTGAATTGCACCCGCGGCGGCGCCACGAACGTCCCCGCTCCGTGCCGCCGCTCCACGATCCCGTCCCGCGCCATTTCGCTCAGCGCATGGCGTGCCGTCATCAGGCTCACTTTGTGCAGTCTGGCCAGCTCCCGCTCCGAGGGGACGGGGTTTCCCGGTTTCAGTTGCCCCGCGTCGATCCGCCGGCGGATGGCGTTCTGGATCTGCTTGTAGGCTGGTTCTTCGTTGCGATTCCGCATCGTCCTCTTCACTGCGAATACCGGGAGCGGTCTCATCAGGGTTTGACCTCAGGTCTCGCGATCCCCCTGCCGCCGAAACGGATCTCCGGCTCTTTGCGGAGCCCGGACCCGTGGGTGAAGCTGCTTCCGGCCGGCTGGAGGGAGGCCGCGCACTCCTCCCAGTCTTCCCGAATACCATAGCAGAGCATCTGCTATAGTGCAGCTCTGCGGCAGAGAACCGATTGCTATATAGCGGACACCATAGCATCGATCCCGAGCAATGTAAACTCCCGCTGCTGCATTCGCTGGTCCAGGGCTTATTTATCCCGGCGCCAAAGCTCATCTGATGCCCACTCTGCCCGCTTTGGCCCGCAAATCCAGGACCTTTCCGCCCTCCTGATTTCCACAGGATCGAAAGAAATCCACAGATCCGGCCTTTTCGGAACTTGACAGGGCGCTCAGCAATGCTATATAGCATTGACAATCTGCTATATAGCTCGCTTCGGTAATGCACTATATAGCCCACCACGGCATTGCACCACTTCGTGGATGAACTGAAGGAGGCCTCAGTGAATCGCATCAGCTGGAAAAGATATTTCGCTCTCGCGAGCGCGTGCCTGCTGGCCGCGCTGCTCGTCGCGCCGTCCTCTCTCCGGGCCCAGCAGGCGGCGGGTTCCATCACCGGCACCGTCACCGATCAGTCCGGAGCCGCCATTTCCGGCGCCACCGTGATTGCCACCGACGTCAGCCAGGGAACTACCTGGACCACCAGGACCGACGGCGCCGGAATCTATGAATTCCCTCGCGTGAGCGTCGGCGAAATCTCCCTTCAGGTTCAGGCCCAGGGGTTCGCTACGCAGAAACGCGCCGCCTTCCAGATCGTCGTGAACCAGGTCGCGCGCGTCGATTTCAAACTGGCCGTCGGCCAGATCAGCAACACCATCGTCGTCACCGGCGCCTCCCCCCTTCTCCAGACGGATTCCTCGATCAACAGCACCGTCCTCAACTCTCAGGCCGCTACATCCCTGCCTCTGGCCAGCCGCGATATCAATCAGCTCACCCTCCTGGTGCCTGGCGTGGTCAGTCCCAATATCTATGCCTTCGAGGCGCCGCAAACTACCTTCGGCACCGGCCGTCCTTTCGTCAACGGTGCCCGCGAGCAGGACGACAATTTCTCTCTTGATGGCATGGACATGAACCAGCCGGACAATGCTGAGGTTGCCTACTCGCCAAGTCCCGATGCGATTCAGAACATGGAGATCATTACCAGCAACGCTCCCGCGGACTTCGGCAATTACCTTGGCGGCATCATTGTGGAAACCCTGAAATCCGGCGCCAACCAGTTCCATGGCGACGCCTACGAGTTCCTGCGCAACACCGATCTCGATGCCAACAGCTGGCAGAACAAGGCCGAGCAGTTCGCTTCCGCCGACGCCAGCCTCATCCCCCGCACTCCGCTCCAGTGGAACGACTTCGGCGTCACTCTGGGAGGTCCCATCCTTCGCAACAAGCTCTTCTTCTTCGCCGATTACCAGGGATCTCGCTACAACACTCCGGCAACGTCGACTCCATTCAGCGCGATTCCCGCAGCCTTTCGTACCGGCGACTTCTCTTCGCTCTGCACGCAGGGATTCACCAACGGGGTCTGCAACAATGCGGCGAATCAGCTCTACGATCCCGCTTCCAGCACCGTCCCAGCCGATCGCACCCCGTTCCTGAACAATCAGGTGCCGATTCGCAGCAAAGTCGCGCAGGCTCTCCTCAGTTCCTCGCTCTTTCCCCCAGCCACCGCCGGAAACTACCTCAGCCACAACTATGTCAACTCCGATCAGGGCGATCTCAAAATCGACTGGCAGCCCACGCAGAACGATCACATCATGGGCCGCTATTCCCAGCAGTATGTGATCAACAACACGACCAACAGTCTGGTTTTGATTCCCTCGCTGACCCGGGAATATCCGCTCAAAAACTTCGTCTTCGATTACACTCGCACCCTCTCGCCGACCCTGGTGAATGAGGCCCGCGTTGGCGCTCAGATCTTTCCGGCGAACGACCAGCAATACACCAATCCCACCGGACAGAATCTGCCTCAGGTCTTCGGTATCCCTGGCGTGGATGACACCATCCTGCCGGACATGAACTTCAATGGCGTGTACTCAGACGTCGGCAATGCCGACCTTGTCGAAATCTTCCACGACACCACGCTGGAAGCTGAGGATCTCCTCACCTGGACGCACGGCAGGCATGTCGTTACCGGTGGCTTCGAGTATTTCCACTACATCATGAACGACCTCTATCCGGGCAACCAGGGCCTGGCCGGCCAGTTCACATTCACCGGCCAGTTCACCGGCAACTCCGTTACCGGCACTACCGGCGGCGACCCGGTCGCGGATTTCCTCCTCGGGCTGCCTGAAACGGTGCTGGAAGGCACGCCTCTCACCATCAATCTGCGCAACAGCCTCTTCGGCGGATTCGCGCAGGATAACTGGAAGATAACTCGCAGCCTCACCCTCAACCTGGGCCTCCGCTACGAACTCACCACCGCTCGTGGCGACAAGGATTCCATAGATAACGTGAATTTCAATCTGGTTACCGGGACCCCCGAGATCGGAACCAACTACAACACCTACACCGGCATTGACAACTTCCAGCCTCGCATCGGCTTCGCCTGGCAGCCCTCCTTCAGTCGCCAGACCGTGATCCGTGGCGCCTACGACATCTCCACGTACATGGAGGCGAATGGCCTCGGTAACGCGCCCATCGCGAACCCACCCTACCAGGTGGCCCGCGATGAAAACAACCAGGGCCTGGCCGAGCCCGTTACCACGCTGGATCAGGGCTACTCCGGCTTCCCGGCCGCTACCTGCACGGCCGCTGCCCTCCAGGCCTTCTCGCCCAACTGCCTCAGCAGCGCCACCGTCCACCTCACCAATCCCAATATGCAGCCCGCCGTGGACCAGCAGTGGAACCTCGCCATTCAACACCAGATTGCCGGCAACGCCGTCGCCTCCCTCGGCTACGTCGGCAACAAAGTCGACCACATGACCGACATCTTCGAGTACAACCAGAAGCTGCTCCAGTCGAACGGCACGATTGCTCCGGCGCCCTATGCCGCGCCCCTCATCAATGCCGGAGCCGATGTCCGTTACAACGACTCATCGGCCATCCAGCGCTACAACGCTCTGGAACTCACCGTGGCCGACCGTGGCTTCCATGGGCTCGACTTGCAGGCTGCCTGGACCTGGTCGAAATGTCTCACCAATTCGTTCGGCTACTTCGGACAATATGGGGACGAAGAGGGAATCGGCCAGAGCCAGACCAACGGCGGCGGCTTCTTCTTCCAGAACGAGTACGACCCCATGGCCGACTACGGCCGCTGCTTCACTGACATCGCCCAGGATGTGAACGGTTACGCTGTCTACAATCTGCCTTTCGGCAAAGGGCAGCAGTTCGGCAGCGGCGTCAGTCCAGTCGTGAACCAGGTGATCGGCGGATGGCAGGTCGCCCCCGACTTCACCTTCCACTCCGGCTTTGCCCTCAACCTGTCTGCCCCGGACGAGTCTGGTACGGGCTCCTGGCAGCCACGCCCCGATTGCGTGGCTGGCGCTGCCAACAATGGAAGCAGTCAGTTTGAGTCCTTCGGCAGCAGCGTCGGCATTCAGTACCTCAATCCGGGCGCCGTCTCGCTGCCCGCCACCGGCACCCTCGGCAATTGCCAGGTCGGCGCGATGCGCGGTCCTGGACTGAAGACGGCCGACGTGAACCTGACCAAGACCTTCCCCGTCCGGGAAAGCCTCAATCTTCAGTTCATGGCCCAGTTCCTCAACGTCACCAACACGCCGATTTTCGGCGTCACCTCGTATAGCTGCGGACCGGTGTGCAACGGACAGATCCAGACCGGCGCGACCGGCGGCAATGCCGGTGCCGGGACCTTCGGGATGGCTCAGTCCCAGGACCCCGGACGACAAATACAGTTCTCGCTCAAGCTCAACTACTAACCCCAACTACCTCCAGCGGCGCTGCTTCTCCGGCAGTGCCGCTTCTTTTTGCGCCATCGCTCCGACGATGACGCTGGCTGTCTGGCCGCGTGCGCTGCGTCTTTATTTCCGGATCGCAGGGCTTCTACTCGATCCGAAGCTGATTCTGCAGGCCAAGACTGTTCAGGATTTGTGGGTTCGTCTCATCCACAGCAAGAATGTTGTGGCACAGATCGCAGCTGTTGCTCAGCGTCTGCCCCGTCTTCGTCACATGGTTGCCGTCGTGGCACCGGAAGCACCCGGGAAAGCTTATGTGACCGATATTGTCCGGATAAGTCCCCCACGTGATTTTCATGAACGGAAAGACGTTGTGGTCGTAGATCGCCACCAGAGCTTTCGCCGCGTCATCCACCGTGCTCCGCTGCGCATTCCATATCTGTGGATATTGCGTGCGGTAGAACGCATCCAGTTCCGCCGGAATGATGCGTCCCGCCTCGGCTCGCGACTTATACGTCGCCTGGATCAGCATCAGGCCTTCCTTGTGCACAAAGGGGAGACCGGGGTTTGGATCGCCGTTAGCCATCGCCTGATCGATCGCGTCTTCCGGCATCTGAAAGACGTGCGCCGCCTGGTTGTGGCAGTCCATGCAGTCCATCGCCCGGCGAACGCCGTTGATCGGCCTTTTCCACGTTGAATCCACCCACTCCGTTCGCCCGCCATGGCCGTCCGGCGCGCTGACTTCAATGATCTTCTGGTCGGTATTGTCCGTTGCGATGTACTCAAAGCCGTTCAGGTGCGCGCCGTGAATGCCCTGGTTCGACGAAACTCCTTCGACTCCACCCAGGTGCATCACCAGAATCGTCCGCGTGACGGAGTTTTTCTCATCATCGCCGAAAGTCGTCTTCACCAGCAGCCGCTCGCCCAGAAACCGCCTGGGATTGTGGCACGATTCGCAGGTGGCGCGCGCCGGCCGCAGCACGTTGAGCGGCGCTTCGATCGGCGTCGGCCAGGTGTGGAACGTCACCTCGATGAGCTGCTTCGTCCCGTTCACCTTCGCCGCGAAGTACGCCTGCATGCCCGACCCCACATGGCATTCCACGCATGCCACGTGCGAGTGCGGCCCGGACTGGTAAGCCTCCCACTGCGGCTGCATCACATGGCATGAGGTTCCGCAGAAATGGGCTGAATCCATGTACGCGACGCCGCGGTAGGTCGCAAGGCTCACAATCGCCAGGTTGATGACAGTGGCTGCGCCGACGATGAGCACGCCATGACGAAAGAGCGGATCGCCCAGATGGATCTCAGGATATTCGGTGGGCAGCTGTCCAGCCTTCAGCAGCGCGCGCCGCCGCCGCGCCATCCCCACCGGGATGAGAATGAGCCCGATGAGGAACAGCGCGGGCAGCGCGAGAAAGAAGAGCAGCCCGAGATAAGGATTCTCAAACCTGCCGGTCAGCAGGCTCTCGAG
>JASHRH010000134.1 GCA_030037475.1 Acidobacteriaceae bacterium | reverse complement strand
ATCTACGCGGGGACGTGGCACCTGCCGTGGAAGACGATGGACGGCGGCAAGACATGGAAGAGCATGAGCACCGGGCTCATCGTGGACTCGGACATCTTCTCGATGTACGTGGATCCGGAGAGTCCGCGGCTGATGTATCTGAGCGCGTGCTCGGGGATTTATCGCAGCGACGACTTTGGGGACGACTTCCGCAAGGTGAATGGGATTCCCTCCGCGGCGCGCCGGACGCGCGCGATTGTGATGGATCCGACGAGCAGCGACACGGTGTACGCGGGGACGACCGAAGGCCTGTATAAAACGACCAACGGTGGCAAAGCCTGGCAGCGGACGACGCCGGGCGACGTGATCGTGAACGACGTCTACGTCGATCCGCGGAACCCGCAGCACGTGCTGCTGGCGACGGATCGCAGCGGCGTGCTGGCCAGCGATGACGGAGGCATGACGTTCGAGCCGTCGAACGCGGGGTATTCGCAGCGGCAGGTAGCGGCGCTGCTGACGGACGCGAAGGATCCGGGAACGATCTATGCCGGCGTGATTAATGACAAGCGCTTCGGCGGCGTGTTTCTGACCACGGATTATGGAAGAAGCTGGAAGCAGGAGAGCGGGGGCCTCGGCGGGCGAGACGTGTTCGAGCTGGCGGAGGGCGAGGACGGGACGCTGCTGGCGGGAACGGACAACGGAGTCTTCCGCTGGAACGGTGCGGTGTGGACAGCATCGAACGCGGTGACTGTCCCAGCCGAGAAACAAGACCCTCCACGGAACACGCGGGCGACGCGGCGCGAACGATACGAGCGCCGGTATGAACGGCGCGCGAACATCCAACAAATCGGGGGACGCGTGACAGCACTGGCGGCGGCGGACGGGACCTGGTATGCGGCGACGGCGCAGGGTGTCTTCCGCAGCAGCGACGATGGGACATCCTGGCAAGGGCCGGTGCTGGGCGCACAGAGCGCGGGATTCTTTTCAGGTTTGGGAGAATACATCGCGATTGCAACGCAGGGGAGCACAGTGTACGCGGCGCGGCGGAACGGCATCATGATGTCGACGGATCGTGGCGCGACGTGGACGCCGGTGATCTTTCCTTCGGGGCTGTCGGCAGTCAGAGCGCTGGCGGCGACGCCGGAGGGAACGCTGTGGGCGGGCGGACGCGAAGGAGTGTTCTATACGTCGGACCGTGGACACGCCTGGACGAAACTGCAGCAACTGCCGGTAGTGGTGATCAACAGCCTGCGGTGGGATGCGGCGATGGGACGGATGATCGTGACGTCGGACGAGAGCACGCTGATCTTCGCGGTCGATCCGCAGAACCGGACCTGGAAGTGGTGGAACGCGGGATGGACGGTGCACGAGGTGGCTGCGACGGGACGGCGGCTGATGGCAGCCTCGCTGTACAGCGGGGTGGTGGCGCAGCCGCAGCCGGAAATGGCCAGCGAGGGCGTCGTCAATCAGAACGCGCAGCGGTGAGCCGCGACCATGATGATCCGTGAGGCGCGGGCTGAGGATTTTGCCGAGCTGTACGCGCTGGACCAGGCGTGCTTTGCGCCGGGCATCTCGTGGTCGAAGGCGGAGCTGGGGTATTTCCTGAAATATCCCCGAAACTTTGCGCTGGTGGCGGAAGCCGAGCCGGGGCAGATTGCCGGGTTTGCCATTGCCGGGACGCTGCGGCGGAGCGGCGTGCTGCTGGGGCGGCTGATTACGATCGACATTCGACGGGAGATGCGGCGGCGGCGCGTGGGCGGGGCTCTGCTGCACGCAGTGGAGGAGCGGCTGCGTGCAGCAGGCGCGGCGGCTCTGCTGCTGGAAGTCGCCGTGGACAACGAGAGCGCCCAGGCCTTTTACAAGCGGCATGGATTTGCGAGGATGGGGCGAATTCGCGGATATTATCTCGGTCGGATCGACGCGCTGACGATGGAAAAACAGCTATAAGGCGGTCAGCTCAGGAACGGTCAGCTTAAGGCCGGTTAGCTGAGAAGCGGTCAGCGATGATGCCGCCGGCAGCCGGCAGTTAAAATGGGGGCAATGTTTCGATTGAGGATCAGGGCTGCCGCGTTGATGGCGCTGCTGGTGTGCGCGGCAGGTGCGGCGCAGGCGCAGGCGGTGAAGGACCTGCCGAAGCCCACGGATTACGTGAGCGACGACGCGCACGTGATGTCGCAGGCGACGATCGACCAGCTGGACCAGCTATGCGGCGAGGTGGACCACGAGGCGCACGCGCAGATTGCCGTGGTGACGGTGAACTCGCTGGCCGGGGAAGACGTACAGCAGTATGCGGTGGATCTGTACACGGCCTGGGGCATCGGCTCGAAGAAGAGCGACCGCGGCGTGCTGGTGCTGGTTGCGCCGAACGAACGGCGGAGATTCATTGAGACTGGATACGGACTCGAGGGGATTCTGCCGGACGGAAAAGTCGGCGATATCGGTCGGCAGATGGTGCCGGCGCTCCGCGCGAACGATTTTGACGGCGCGCTGACGCTGGCGACGGATGAGATTGCGCAGATCATCGCGAAGGACGCTAATGTGCAGCTGCAGCCGCTGACTCAGCAGGGCGCGGAGTTTGTTGCGCAGCAGCGGCCGCAGGCGAGCCTGGCGCAGGTGGTGGGGGGAATTGTATTTCTGGTTCTGGTCGTCATCTTTCTGATCTGGGCTGGCGGCTCGGGACTGCTGTGGTTCCTGCTGGGGATGCTGTTCAGCGGCGGCGGATTTGGGGGCGGATTCGGTGGAGGATTTGGCGGGGGTGGCAGCGGGAGCGGGTTTGGCGGTTTCGGTGGCGGCGCGACGGGCGGCGGTGGCGCCGGAGGAAGCTGGTAGAGTTCAGTGGAGATTGAAGGAGAACGAAATACGATGATGCGTCGAGGACTTTGGATCGCGATTGCAGTGGTGGTGGTGATTGTCGGAGCGGTGCTGCTGGTAGTGGGCAGCTACGTGAGCGCGCAGAGGCAGATGGTGGCGAAGCAGCAGGCAATCCGCGCGCAGTGGTCGAACGTGAACGTGGTGCTGCAGCGGCGGGCGGACCTGATTCCGAACCTGGTGGCGACCGTGAAGGGCTACGCCACACATGAGGAAAAAGTGTTTGCCGACGTGGATCAGGCGCGTGAGGCGCTGCTGGCAGCACATGATCCGCGGAGCGCGATGCAGGCCAATGGGCAACTGGACGGGGCGCTGGGACACCTGCTGGCCATTGCAGAGAATTATCCGAACCTGAAGGCCAATGAGAATTTCCTGGAGCTGCAGGATCAGCTGGAGGGGACAGAGAACCGGATCGCGGTGGAGCGGCACCGGTACAACGAGGACGTGCAGGACTACAACACCTTTATTCAGCAGATCCCGAATAATTTCTGGGCCCGAATTGGCGGATTCCAGGCGGACAACGACTACTTTACGGCAACGCCGGGATCGCAGCAGGTGCCCACAGTCAGGTTCTGAGGAACAGCAGTCATGGGTGAGGCGGCTGGCTAGGCTGTATCGACATATAGTCGCTGCCATCTACAGCTAAGTTCTCGAAGGGGAACAACGAAATGCAGGTCCTTCGACTCGCCGCCTGAATTCCTGCTGCGCCAACTTCAGGCGCAGCGGATTCGGCTGGCTCGCTCAGGATGACAACTTGCTTTGATTCATCAGATTCTCTCGAAGCTATATGTCGATACAGCCTAGCCCGAAATCAAAATTCGCAGGTCGCGGAGGTTGTTGCCGGTAGGGCCGGTGACGACGGAGTCGCCGAGCGCGGTGAAGAGCGTGCAGGCGTCGAAGCGGGCGAGCGTGGCTTCCGGATCGAAGCTGTAGGCGCGGGCGCGGGCGACGGTCGTGATATCGGCAACGGCGCCCGCCGCGGGACTGTTGCCATCAATGCCATCGGAGCCGGCGCTGAGGACGGCGAGCGGCTGGCTTTCGTACTTCGCCAGGTCGAGAGCGGCGGCGAGCGCAAACTGCTGGTTGCGGCCGCCGCAGCCAGGATTGGTGCCGAGACGGACGGTAACCTCGCCGCTGGAGAGCAGGCAGAGGCGCGGAGATTCCTTCCGCAGCTCGTGAAAGCGCGCGAGCAGGTACTTCGCGGCGTCAGCGTAATCCCAGTCGTCGCAGGTGTTGTCGATGACGACCTTGTAGCCCAGAGACTGGGCGTGGTCGCGCGCGGCATTCACAAAATCATGGTTGGAGAGCAGCGTGTCGAACTGCGCGTGCTCGAAGGCGGCGGCGCTTTGCGCGTCCTCGGGTTGGGCAGCGGGTGCGGCACTTTGCTCGCGGCGCAGTCGTTCGAACCAGGTGCGGACGGACGTGGGGAACTTCTCAAGCAGATGGAAACGCTCGAGGATCACGAAGCATTCGGCAAGGGTGGAGTAATTCGGCAGGGTGGGCGAGGAGGCGACGGCCGCCAGGTCTTTGAGAGGGACATCGGCGAGGAGCAGCGAGAGCTTTTCCGCCTGAGGCGCGGCGAGCGCGAGGCGCCCGCCTTTGACAGCGGAGAAGTACTTGCGGACGGTGTTGACCTCGGTGATGGTAGCGCCGCTGGCAACGAGAGTTTCGTGAAAGGCGATGGTGTCGTCGAGGGTGATGGCGGGATCGCGGGGCAGCTCGAGCATGGCGGAGCCGCCGCCGCTGATGAGGAAGAAGACGAAGGTATCGCTTTTTGCGCGCCTGAGGAGCGCGAGCGCAGCGCGTGCGGCGGCGAAGGAGTCCTCGTTGGGCAGAGGATGACCGCCGGCGTAGTAGCGAATGCGCCGATTGCGATTTTTGGGGATGTCCGGCGCAGAGCAGATACCGCGGAGATGCTTTTTCTCCGGCAGGCGCGCCAGCAGCGCATGGAGCATGGAAAGCGCGGCCTTGCCGAAGGAGATAACGTAGTAGTCCCTGAAACCAGCGAGCGGCTGTGGGATGGAGGGCAGGCGCGGTGAGGGACAGCGGACCAGGGTACGGCCTTCAAATTGGAGATGACGGTCGAAGGCCTGTGGGATGTTACAGGCAGCGAGAGCCGAATCGAAGATGTCCCGCGAAACGGCTTGCAGTTCTTCGAGCGTGATCATGAGGGAAGAACCGGGAAGCAGCGCAGAGCCCATGAGCGGATGGCGTTTTTCACCTCATCCAGCTTACTCCCGGCGCGCGGCGTGGATGGGTGCGGGGTTTCACACTGCGAAACGAAAAAGTGATCGGCATCAGGAATCCAGACCAGCTCTTTGGGATCGGAGGCGAGAGCGACGGCGGCTTCGATCTGCGCACGGGGGCCGTATTGATCGCGCGTGCCGCTGATGAAGAGTTTGGGCTGCGAACAGTTCCGAAGGAAGCTGAAGTCGTAATCGCGGCCTTCAGCATGGACGGGAAGGCCAAGGGCAACGAGGCCGGAAACGCGCGGCGCCTGACTGCCGCACAGGGCGCAGCAGACCTGGAGGCCGACCCAGGAGCCGAAGGAGAATCCGGCAAAGAGGATGGGGCGATGGAACTCGCGATCGAGCCAGTCGAGGGCGGCGCGGACATCGTCCTGTTCACCGCGACCGAAGTCGTGGGCGCCTTCGCTGAGGCCGGCGCCGCGGAAGTTGAAACGCAGGACGGGCAGGCCGAAGGACTGGAAGGCCTTCATGGCGTGGTAGACGACCTTGTTGTGCAGGGTGCCTCCGCCAAGCGGGTGAGGATGGCAGACGAGGGCGGAAAAGGGCGCGTCGGGCGAGCCGGCGTTGAGAAGCGCTTCGAGACGGCCAGCGGAGGAGCGGAGATTGTCGATGGAGCGAAGCGAAGCGGAGCCAGCGTGGGGCACAAATTCATTTTAGGGGTTACGGGATACGGGTTAGGGTTTAGTAGTCGGTAGTCGGTAGTCGGTAGTCGGTGGCGCTGCGGGTACACTGGTGATTCCATGACACTCGATCCGATTGCACTGACGCGGCGCCTGGTGGACCTTTCGTCCATCACGTATAACGAGGGCGCGGTGGGCGCGTTTCTGGAGGAGTTTCTCGGCGGGCGGGGATGGGCCGTCGAGACGATGCCAGTCGAGCAGTCGAAGGAGAGCGGGTCGGTAGGCGAGCGCAGGAATGTGTATGCGTGCGCGCCGGGCGAGACGCCGGAGGTGGTTTTCTCGACGCACATGGACACCGTGCCGCCATTCATTCCGTCGAGCGAGGACGTGGAGTTCCTTTACGGACGCGGGGCGTGTGACGCCAAGGGCATCATCGCGGCGCAGATTGCTGCGGCGGAGCGGCTGCGCGCGGAAGGCGTAAAGGTGGGACTGCTGTTCGTGGTCGGCGAGGAGCGGGATTCAGCGGGAGCGAAAGCGGCGAATCCGCGGGCGCCGGGCAGCCGCTTTTTGATCAACGGCGAGCCGACGGACAACCGTGTGGCGCTGGCGTCGAAGGGCGCGCTGCGGGCGGTGGTGCGGACGACAGGGAAAATGGCGCACTCGGCGTATCCGGAGCTGGGCGAGAGCGCGACGCACAAGATGGTGGAGGCGCTGCGACGAATTCTGGAGATTCCGCTGCCGGTAACGGAGGACGTGGGGCCGAGCACGCTGAATATCGGGACGATCCACGGCGGACATGCCCCGAATGTGATTGCGGACGCGGCCGAGGCGCAGGTGCTCGTGCGCCTGGTGGGGGGCTCGGCGGAGACGCGGCGGGCGCTGGAGCAGGCTGTTGCGGGGCTGGGCACGGTGGACTTCACGCTGGAGATTCCGTTCCAGCGATTCCGCGCACTCTCAGGGCTGCCGACGATGGTGGCAGCGTTCACAACGGACGTGCCATGGCTGGCGAACTGGGGC
>JASHRH010000133.1 GCA_030037475.1 Acidobacteriaceae bacterium | reverse complement strand
CGTCACCGTGAAGCCCGGCGATTTGCGCAACTGGCGCAGTGCGTGCCAGAAGTCAGCCAGCATAGTTTTTCCTGTGCCGGGGATTTGAGCCTGAATCCATTCTGTTGCTCGTGCAATCGACAGTCCAGAACCTCTGCATTGAAAACGCAGAGGTTAGGTGGGGCGGAACAGTGGATTCATGTCCAGAAACCGAATCGGATTGTCCGGAACTGAACAACGACTCCCGCGTCTCGTGACCTTCGTACCATCCGCCCCACCGATTTCTCTTGCCTCGCCCTTTTTCGGCGTCCAGACTGAACGGAGAGCTTGAACCAGGAAGGTCCGCCTAATCGCGGACCTTTTCCGTTTCAGGGCTCCCGCAGACCCTCAGGGGCCTTCCTGCGGCGCATCGGCTCGATCTTTCTCAATTTCGACGACTTCCTCACCAAACTGCGTGTTCAGGCTTATCCTGTGCTGCATAGCGGCACGACGGGCAGCTAACCCCTGTATTTCCCACACCTGCGCGGGAAAAATGCCCTAAGTTCTTTGTTGTCCGCATCGACGCAGATTGTGAGATTTTCGCGCGGGCCGGCTCCCAGGACCATTTCCGAAGCAGGAAGGTAATACCCTCAGGGTATTACCCAGCAAGTCCAGCAGAATCACCAACAAAGCAGGCCCATACCTCTCAAAATTTTTTCCCGGCAGGGGTTCCGGCTCAAAGCCTGATCGCTGATTACTGACTCCTGGTTACTTGTTCTTCTTCAGTTGCGGCTGCCAGGCGACCTTATTTCCCGGTTCGATCTCGATGCGGAGCGTTCCCGACTGGCCCTTCTCCAGTTCCGGGCCGGTGACCTTGACGTTGCGATAGCTCGCATCGGTGAATGCGAGGGTCACTTTGTCGCTGTCCAGCAGGTGAAATCGATAGTGGAAGCTTGCACCCGGCGCAATGGACTGCACGCCGAAGCTCCCGCCGGCATAATCGACTTCCACCAGATTGACCGGAGTATTCTGCTGGTTGACGATCACCGCCTGAATCCATGCGGAGCGGCAGCCGCAGAGCAGGAAGAGAACAGCGGCCAGCGCGCAGAACGCCGGAATTGAACGGACAGAAGCTCGCATCGCTGCGATCAGCGTATCACCGGCGCTCAGCGTAAAACCGGGATTGACGGCGACCCTGAAAGAAGCATTGCGCTCTAAACCAGCGGTTTGCGCTCCAGCGCGCGCGCGGTCAGCACCACGCCGGTTTCGCGCGTGTGCAGCGTGATCGGGAATGCGAGCACATTCCACACCCACTGATCGCCCTTGCTCGGCAGATTCAGGACGCCGCGGAAGGTGCGATCGATGTACGTCTCGCGCGTTTCTGCCACGGTGCGCAGAATGTCCGCCCAGTCCACGGTCAGTTCCGGCATCTCTTCGAACATGTTCCGGCCGGGAAACCACTCGCGCGGCTTCTCCAGCACGCGCGCGCAGGTCTCGTTGACGTACTGCCAGGTTCCGTCGCCGTCCAGGATCTCCAGCACGACGTCGTCACCCATGGCCATGTTGATCCGCGAATAGAAGAAGTCGCGGGCATCGACGACGACCGGCTTTCCGCGGCGCTTGGCTTCGAAGGAGCGCAGCGCCGTGACCAGATCGTCGATCGAGCTGTAGCCTTTGAGCAGGTGCATGTCTTCCACGCCGCCGAAACGCCGCTCCAGCGTCGCCGACAGGATGATGATCGGCACCTGCGGACGCCGCTCGCGCAGCGCATTAGCCACCTCGGTCCCGAATTTCCCGGCGCCCAGGTGGTAATCCAGCACCGCAATGTCGATTTCGTCGAGCAGTTGCTCGGCTTCTTCGATCGTGCTCGCCGCCTCTGTGACGTAGCCGTACTTGCGCAGAATCGTCGAGCGCAGCAGCAGATTATCCGGATGGTCGTCGAGCAGCAGTACGCGAATCGGCGCCGTCGGCGTCTGTACGAGAGTCAGCGAAGAATCGTGTTCGGTCATCGACATGGGAAGTTGGTTGGATGCAGGCTACTGCTGTGCTGCTGCCGTCCGCGGGAGAAAATTCCGTGGTCTTTTCAATTTACTCTTTGTCTCTGTTTCTGCGCTGCAACTGCTTCAGCAGTTCCGGGAGACGGCTGAACAGCGCGCTGGCCCGAAGCCACTGTTTGTGCTCGAATGCGGGCGAGCCCGCAACCATCGATCCTGCGGAGATATCTCCGTGCAGGCCCGCCTGAGCAATCGCGATTGCACCGTCGCCGATCCTGCAGTGGCCCGCGACCCCCACCTGGCCCGCGAGGATGACGTTCTTTCCCACGTGCGTTGAGCCTGCCAGCCCCACCTGGGCGCACAGCAGCGTGTTTTCATCCACCGATGAACCATGACCGACCTGGACCAGGTTGTCGATTTTGACTCCATCGCCGATGCGCGTGGCGCCGACGCTCGCCCGATCGATGCAGGAGTTGGTCTGCACCTCGATCCGATTTCCCAGGATGGCCGGACCGGACTGCGGGATCTTGTGCCAGCGGCCAACCTCATCTTTGGCAAAGCCGAAGCCGTCCGATCCGATCACAGCGCCGTTTTGCAGCAGAACATCATCTCCCAGGCGGCAATGTTCGCGAACCACCGCGTGAGCGTGCGCAAAAAAGCGATCACCAATGCGGACGCCGGGGTAAATCACCACATGGGACAAAATTACGGCGTCGCTGCCGATAACCACGTTCTCGCCGATCACCGCGTAAGCCCCGATGGCTGCGTTCGGGCCGATCTTCGCGCTCGGGTGAATGACTGCGCTGGGATGAATGCCCGGCGCCCAGACCGGCGGACGATAGAAAACTTCCACCGCCTGCGCGAAAGCGAGATACGGATTTTTCAGCCGCAGCGTGGTTGCGGGGATGTCCGGGAAATCATGCGTGACCAGAATGGCTCCCGCGTGCGTGGTCTTCGCCAGGGCCGCGTACTTCGGATTCGCCACGAAGGTGATCTGGTCGGAGCCAGCTTCCTCGATGCCGGCAACGCCCGCGATTTCCAGATTGGGATTACCCCGCAGCTCAGCCTGCAGCAGGCGTGCCAGTTCAGCGGATCGCATGGGGAGATTGTAAATCGCTGCCAGACAGCCGGTTTCGCGGCTTACAGGGCCGTTTTGAAAACGTCCAATATCTGTGTCATCATGATGACCATACGGCTTTGACTGTTCCTCCTCCCAGTTCAGCGATCAAACGCAACCTGCGCCGGTCCAGCCGACGCCTGAGGCTGCGTGCATTTGCGCCCGCCCTGATCCTGCTGGGAGCATGCGTTTTCGCCTGGGGACTACGTTACAAGCTGTCTTTCTATCTCCAGCCACACTCGATTACGCATCGAATGGCGGAAGCCAAGCTGCTGCTCACCGATCGCAGCACCGCTCCATCTGTCGTCCTGCGCAGAGTCGCGGATCGCGTCGCTCCCATGGCCATCCCGCTCGTTGTTCCCGCGCTTTTCCTCCTCGCGGGAATGAACTTCTGGTTTGGGCGCGAATGGGCCCTGGAGCATGGTCGAGTTCATCGCTCGCCAGGATGGTTCCGCACCACCCCCGCCTTCGTTCGTCCTCCTCCCCGCAGCTAATTCCTCTGCACCAGAAGTGCCGCGTTCTCTCGTGGCTTTGCCGGATTCCGACGCGGCTTTTCATCGCGCAGGGGTCCATCTCCGGCCATTTTTTCAGAATTTCCAGGCCGGTACCTGTAGTTCAGCAAAACAGGTGAATTTCCAATGCAGAAACGTGTCTGGTTCATCGTTTCCGCGATGACAGCCGTCATCGCGGCCATCCTGCTGGGATTGCATGCGCGCCATCAGACGCCCGCAGTCGAAGCCGCGCCCGGCCCACCGGCTGCTCAGGTGGCCGCCGTGCAGCGCGGCAGCATCGACCAGGTGCTCACGCTGGCCGGGCAGTTCCAGCCCTACCAGGAAGTCGATATCCACCCGAAGGTCTCGGGATTCATCCGGCACATTTACGTCGATATCGGAGACCGCGTTCACCGCGGGGAAACGCTGGCCGTGCTGGAAGTCCCTGAGCTAAAAGCGCAGCTTGCCGGTACGGTTTCCGAAGTGGCACGCGACAAAGAGGAGATCGTACGCGCCCAGCGCGAGGTCATGCGGGCCAGGTCGACGCATATCGCCCTGCATGACGATTATGAGCGCCTTCTGCAAACCTCCGAGGCGCAGCCCGGGCTGGTGGCGGAGCAGGAACTGGATGATGCCCAGGCGAAGGACCAGTCGTCCGGGGCCCAGGTGGATGCCGCCGAAGCAGCACTGGCCGCTGCGCAGAACGAGCTTGAGGTGGCCGAAGATAACCACGAGCGGGTCAGCGCGATTGAAAGCTACACCAATGTCGTGGCCCCGCTGGATGGCGTCATCGTATGGCGTTACGCCGACACTGGTGCGCTGATCCAGTCCGGCACGAATTCCAATTCTCAGGCTCTGCCGATTGTGCGCCTGGCGCAGAGCGGAATCCTCCGCCTGCGTGTGCCAGTTCCGGAAGACGATGTTCGCTACGTGCATATCGGGGATCCAATGCAGGTTCGGGTGGATGCGGTTAACCGCTCGTTCACCGGCCAGGTGGTGCGGTTTACGCGGGAAGTCAGCGCCGCCACGCGCACCATGGAAACCGAAATCGACGTCCAGAATCCGAATCTGACTCTCGATCCCGGGATGTACGCCAACACCCAGCTCCAGCTTGAGCACGTCAGCAGCGTCCTGACGGTTCCGCAGCAGGCCCTGGTCCTGGCGGGAAATCAGGAGGAGGTATACGTGCTCGACCGCAACAATCGGGTGCATATCCGCAAGGTCACAGTTGGGCTGCAGGGCTCCATTCTGGCGCAGATAACCTTCGGCCTCCACGATGGCGATCGCGTGATTCTGGGCGGCCAGGGCAAATACCGCAAGGGCGAGGTTGTAACCCCGGTTCTGGCCAGCGAGCCTGCCAGCGATGTCACCCGGGCGCAGGGCAGCATGATCGACCTGCATGATCAGCAGGGGGGCGGGCTGTAATGCCGAAGTTTGCCCTCAGGTATCCCTTTTTCATTTTGATGATTTGTCTGGTCGTCTCCCTCGTGGGAACGGTCAGCCTCATCAATATGCCCGTCGATCTGTTTCCCTCGATCGACATGCCTGTAGTGGTGGTGGCCACGTTCTACGCGGGCATGCCGCCGGAGCAGGTGGAAGCAGACATCACGGACACGTTCGAGCGGTTCTTTACCTACGGCAATAACATCGACCATATCGAATCCCGCTCGCTGACCGGAGTCAGCCTTATCAAGGTTTACTTCCGCCCGGGCACCGATCCCAACGCGGCGCTCAGCAATATTGCCAATCTGGCCATGGCCGACCTGCGCCGCCTGCCGCCGGGCACGCTGCCTCCAGTGGTGCTGGGCATGACGGCGGCCTCGCAACCCGTGTGCCTGGTCACACTGAAGGGACGTGGCCTGAACGAGACGCAGTTGAAAGACCTCGGCCAGTTCACGGTTCGCGACCAGATTGCCGGCGTCAGGGGTGCTTCGATCCCCGATCCCTATGGCGGTACTTACCGACAGATCCAGGTCTACGTGGATCCCCTCAAGCTGGAGGCTCACAATCTCTCGCTGATGGATGTGGTTCACGCGGTGAACAACTCCAACCTGATCCTGCCGGCCGGCGACGTGCAGATCGGCAACAAGGACTACAACATCTACGCCAACGCTCAGTTTCCCGCGGTCAGGGAAATCAATTCATTGCCGCTGAAATCGGTCAATGGCGCCAATGGTTCTTCTTCGGTTCTCGTGGGCGATGTGGGCAAGGCGGTGGACGGCGGCGCCATTCAGACGAACATTGTCCGCATCGACGGCCAGCGCTCCGTCTATGTGCCGGTCTTCAAGCAGGGAGGAAACAGCAACACCATCACCATCGTCAACGGCATCAGGAGGGCCGTAAAGCACCTGGTCGATATCCCGACCAACCTGAAAGCTTCAGTGGTTTTCGATCAGTCGAAGTTCGTCAAGCTTGCGCTGAAGGAGCTGGTGAATGAAGCCGGCATCGGTTTGGTGCTGACGGGGCTGATGATCCTGCTTTTCCTGGGCAGCCCGCGCGCCACGGTTGCCGTCCTGCTCTCCGTTCCGCTGTCCGCAGTCACCTGTCTGCTGTTGACAGATATGGCCGGCGGATCGATCAACACCATGATCCTCGGTGGTCTCGCGCTCGCCTTTTCGCGCCTCATCGACGACAGCGTGGTGGTGCTGGAAAACATCTTCCGCTACATGGAGATAGGTGAGCCGCCGCGCATCGCTGCGGAAAAGGGCGGCACGGAAGTTTCGCTGGCCGTGCTTGCGGCGACGACGACCATGTCAATCGTGTTCCTGCCGGTCGCATCGCTCACCGGGATCAGCAGGTACTTGTTTACGCCGCTGGCTTTGGGTGTCGTTCTCTCCATGCTCGCGTCCTACGTGTTCGCGATGTCCGTGGTGCCGTTGTTCACCGCGACCTTCATCCGCGCGCACCACTCCGGCGAAGGAGACCACGGGAGGTCGCCTCTCCGGGTAGTCATCGACAAATTCAACGAGTATTTCGCTCGTCTGCAGAACTACTACATCGATCTGGCCAGACGCTGCATGGTCCGGCCTAAGCTCACGGCTGGCGTGATCCTCGGCGCAGTTGCGCTGGTGACTGCGGGGCTTTTCCCGTTCCTGGGCAGGACGTACTTTCCGCGTATGGATGCCGGAGAGTTCACGATCAACCTGAAGATGCCGAGCGGAACGAGGCTGGATGTCAGCAACGACTACGTCGCGCAGGTGGAGCAGATTGTCCGCTCCGTGATTCCGTCCTCGGACCTGCACATGATTGTTTCCAATATCGGCGTTACGCACGGACCCTCCACCATCTACAGCCCCAACTCCAGCATGGACACTGCCTTTGTGCAGGTGAGCCTCAATGAGAAACGCAAAGAAAGCAGCTTCACGTACATGGATCGGGTGCGAACGGCGCTTTCCCAGCAGATGCCGGAGTTAACGACGTATTTCCACGGCGGCGGCATGATCTCGGCCATCATCAATCAGGGCCTTCCCGCACCCATTGACATCCAGATCAGCTCCAACAATCTGGACAGGGACTATGGTCTGGCGGAAAATCTGGCCACGAAGATTCAAAACATCCCCAACGTCAGCAGCGTCTTTATTCCCCAGAACATGCGCTACCCTGGCCTGCTGCTCCGCATCGACCGGGAGAGAGCCAGTCTGATCGGCCTGAGCACCAAGCAGGTCGTCGATAACGTGATCACCGCCCTTACCTCCGACGGCATGATTGCTCCGAGCTACTGGATCGATCCCAAAACCGGCAACAACTACATGGTGACGGTGCAGTATCCCAACAACATGATCGACAACATGAGCATGCAGCAGTTCCGCAATATTCCGCTGCGCGGGACCGGCATCGCTGGTTATACGCCGCTGCAGTCGGTAGCGGATATTCAGCGCATCAACACTCCGACGGAGGTGGACCACTATCAGCTTCGGCGGGAAATCGATATCTATGTGGCAACGAAAACCGAGACCCTTCAGAGCGTGGGTGGCGCCATCAACAAACTGATCGCCGCCGTCCCGAAGAGCCGTAACCTGCGCATCACCGTTCATGGCGCGGTGGTGAACATGAATTCGGCATTCAGGAGCTTCGGTATCGGCCTGATTATCGCCATCGTGCTCGTCTACCTCGTGCTGATGGCGCAGTTCCGCTCCTTTGTGGATCCGTTCATCATTGTGCTGGCGGTGCCACCGGGACTGGCGGGGGTGGTCCTCATCCTGCTCGTGACCGGCAGCACGCTGAACATCATGTCGCTGATGGGTACCATCATGATGACCGGCATGGTGGTCTCCAACAGCATTCTGATTGTCGATTTCACGCGCATCCTGCATGACCAGGGAATGGAGCTGATGGAAGCAACGGTGGAAGCCTGCAAGATGCGCCTGCGTCCGATTCTGATGACCTCCGGGGCCACGCTGCTGGGCATGATTCCGAAGGCTCTCGGAATCGAAGCCGGCAGCGAGCAGTACGCGCCACTGGCGAGGGCCATCATCGGCGGGCTGGGCGTCTCCGTGGTGCTCACCATGTTCGTGGTTCCTGCCATGTATCTCGTCATCCACTCGCGTGAGGAACGTCGGATGGCCGACCGGCAGGGAGTACAGGCATGAAGAACGGCATCTGCGTTATTACGCTTGCGCTC
>JASHRH010000132.1 GCA_030037475.1 Acidobacteriaceae bacterium | reverse complement strand
CGTGCGCCTCTGCATCCGGGCCGATCCCTCTGACAAAGTCCGCTCGCTTTCGGCGTAACATACTGTCCCATCCCGAGAATTCGTTTCCGCCGGAACGCCCATGTGCCGTTTCAGGTCACTTCGCCAGATTGCCGCTGCTCTGCTGGCCCTCTGTGTGCTCATCGTTCCCTCGCTCGCCCAAACACCCGCGCCTGTCTCCGGCCTGGTCACCGATCCCGCGGGCCAGCCGCTCACCGGCGCAACCGTTTCGAGCGGCACAGGCTCGCAGCAGATCGCGACCACCACGGACGCTGACGGCCGCTTCCATCTCGCGAACTCCACGAATGTCCTGCACGCCGAGCACGACGGCTACCAGCCGCTCACGCTGCTGGTCAACCCTCCCGACGACGACCTTCGCATCCAGCTTCGCCCGACCGCGCTCTCGCCGCTGGGCGGAACCATCCTCGTGCCTCTGTGCACTCCACTTCCGCCGAAGGACCGCGATGTCCAGCGTCTTGGCGACAGCGGCCTCGGCCTCCGGTTCACGGTCCCCCGCAAGGGTTGGGACCTCCGCGATCTCGGCCAGGGCGACCTGCACGAATACGTCCTTGCGCGCCGCCACAGCCATGCCCATCTGACCTTCTGGTTCGGCGCGAATGCCATCCAGCTCATGCCCGAGGATCACTTCTTCCTCGAATCCTCGAGCTTCGCGCAGCGCACCATCGTGATCGCCGGCTCGGAGAATGCGAGCCCTCCGCGGTCCATTGGCATCGACAGCTACGGAAGCTTTCCCGAAGGCACGCGCTGGCGTCATCTCGCTGCGCCCGGCTCGGGAGCCACCTACGACCACGCCGCGCCGCGCGATGCTGACTTGTTCGATGGCATTCTCGCTTCGCTCTGCGTCTCTTCCACGCCCTGATTCCCGCTCCCTGTTCCTTATTCCCTGCCTTTGTGAATTTTCGGTAGTGTCTCAGTTTGAAGGGTACGGGCTTCAGCCCGTACGTTAAAATGCCGCAAAATAAAACCGGGCTTGAGCCCCTGAGGGATGTTTCTCTTCCAAACTGAGCCACCACCGAATTTTCCCGTCCTGCGCCGTTCCCCCTGTTCCCCGCTCCCTGCTCCCTGTACCCTGTCCTTATGGATCACCGCATTACCGGAACCACCATGCCTGTGCTCGAGTTCCAGCTTGAGTCCAACGACGCCGTTGTCTCCGAATCCGGCGAGCTTTCCTGGATGACGCCCAACGTGCAGATGACCACGCACACCCAGTTCGGCGGGGGCGGCGGCATCTTCGGCGCCATCAGGCGCGTGGCCGGCGGCGGCAGCCTCTTCATGACCGAATACCGCGCCATGGGCGGCGCGGGCGAGCTGGCCTTTGCCACCCGCGTTCCCGGCCAGATTCTCCCCGTCGACATCAGCCCCGCCAGTGAGTTCATGGTGCACCGGCACGGATTCCTCTGCGGCACCTCCAGCGTCCAGCTCAGCGTCGGATTCCAGCAGTCCCTCGGCGCGGGTATCTTCGGCGGCGCCGGCTTCCTGCTCCAGAAGGTCAGCGGACAGGGCCAGGCCTGGCTCGAGCTCTCCGGCGAAGTCGTCGTCCGCGACCTCGCCCCCGGCCAGACGCTTCTCGTCCATCCCGGCCATGTCGGAGCCTTCCAGTCCAGCGTCAGCTTTCAGATCACCATGGTGCGCGGCATCCGCAATCTGCTCTTCGGCGCGGACAGCCTCTTTCTCGCCGCACTCAGCGGCCCCGGCCGCATCTGGCTCCAGACACTGCCCATCTCGCGGCTGGCGCAGCAGATCTTCGAGTACATGCCCCACCAGTCGACGCAGGCCGCGGAAGCCGGCGTCCTCGGCGGCATCGTCGGGTCGGTGCTCAACAATATGTAAGGAACCTGACACGGGAGACAGTCGTTCAGGATGAATCGCCGCTCCAGTTGCCGGAAGCTGGAAGCGCCATCTTGCGCCGGACGCCACTTCGCGGTTGTCCTGAGCGTGCGGCGGCCTTACGTTGGAGATTCCGGACAGAGGCTGGAAGTACGAGACCGCCTCCTCGACGTTCGAGGCTCTCCATGGTTCTCCCCGCGTACGACTCCTTCGTTCATCGTGCTAATCGCGACGGGACGACCGACTCCATCTGCAAAAACTGCTTCATCACGGTCTGTACCTCCACCTGGGAGACCGAGCTGGCCGGGGCGGAGCGAGACCATGTATGCGACCCCAGCGTGGTCGCGCGATGGAAGAACATGCAGGACCACACTCACCAAGAATCCGACTGAGGCGGTGACAACGGTCGCGGTGGCATCGGGACGGCGCTCGGGGTTATCCTGCCACCCGTGTCGCCCAACTACAGCGACACAAGCGGCGCACTGGGTTTGACCACACCCAACAATTGTGATCGCTGCCGGCCGCGGGACCAGTTAGCTATTCGGCTGGCGCAGCATTGGCTCGGAACCTGTTCGTTGCCCCGATCCGGGCATGATCGTCCTCGTGAAAGAGAGCGGCTGCTGTAGGGTAAAGTTCACTACTGTTTCCGATGGTATCTCCACCTGTTTCCCGCGCGTGACCGCGTTCATGCCGGTCCCTGCTCCCGCACCGGCCAGCGTGCCGATCGCCGCGCCTTTGCCTCCGCCCGCCAGCGTACCCACAATCCCGCCAAACAGCCCTCCTCCGGCCATCTTCTCCACCGTATTCTTGCCTCGGGCCGTACCTTCCGTTGACAACGTATTGGTAGACAGGGCCATTCTGTTGCTGCCAAAATCGATCTCGGTAAGCTGAATCGATAACAGTGCCCTTCCTCGGAAATGTCCCGCGTCCTTTGCTTCTACCACGCGCCCCAGCACCGGCGTACCCTGCGGGATCGCCACCAAGCCGTCGCTCATCATATCGGCGGCCACCGTGCCATGAAACACTTCATTCGCCTGCGCAGTTTTGCTGTCCAGCATTTCAGTAATGCGCACCGGTATCGCCGTGCCCGCGTTCAGCACGATTACCTTCTTTACCGGTTGCGGAGGCGGCGGCGCAGAAGCGGGCGTTGGAACCGGTGCGGGCTTTGGCGAGGGTGCGGCCGTTGCGCTCATTGCCGCGGCAGTTTGGGGTGGCGGCGGCGGCATGGTGACTCGTTCCTTCGGCTCTTCCTTCGCGTACTCCTCTCCGGGCATGGACTTAGTAGGCTCGGGTTCCAGCGCCGGTGTCGCCGTAGTCGAGGTGGCGGTTGGCTGCACTCCTAGATTACTCAGCGCCGCTTTCACATTTGTCACAGCTCCGGAGTCGTTTCCCGCCGGGGTCGGCGATGCGATGACGGCTGTCGGCGGTCTCCGATGCCTATACTCCCGATAACCGAAGTATCCACCGATACCGAGCAGGACAACCACCGCCGCGGCAATTGCTACTTTTGTGGCAGCCGCTAGGTTCCAGTTCCATGGCGCATTCGAGCGCCTCGCCCCCTGTTGCTGTTTGGTTCCTGCATCAGCTTTGCCACCGCATTTTGTGCAGAACTTCTGCCCGACTGGAATTGTGCTTCCGCATTTTGTACAGAACATGCTCGGTTACCTCGAATTCACCCATTTCCAGCAATTCCATCCCACGTTTTCACCAAGTTGTCGCCGCAGCTCTACATGCCCATACCGGGATCCTGTCCGTTTGAAGCCGCCGTACCGTCGATCGCGTCGGTTGACGTGTAATCTGAAATCCCAGACTGGTTACCCAGCAGGTCCGACGCCGACAGGTAGTTTGATATCTCGGCTTGGTGACCTGAGGCTTCCACACCAGCTAAAGCGGTTGAATTCATAGCCGCGCCAGACGCAACCCCATTTGGGGTCTCCTGGTTTTGCCCGGCTTGCTCCTCCGTGCTCTCAGTTTGGTCGTTATCTTGGGTTTCGAAAGGTGCGAACTTTTCCTTGATCTCATTAGCAAACGTGTCAAGACTGTTCTTCATGTCAGCAATGACTGCGCCAAACTTCTCCTTGGCATCATTTGCGAACGCATCAAAATTGTCTCTCGTTTCAGCTATAAAAGCGTTGAACTTCTCCTCGGCCCCCTCCATAAACGTGTCAAGATTGCTTCTTGCATATGCCTCGACATAGTCCTTGATCCGTTCCCCATTGTCCAACACAAACTGCGTTCCCGTATCCTTTAGTGCTTCGAAGATTGCCGACTGTAACGGCGGTAATGGCACCATTGTGACCTCCAACTTTGATCGTATGGCGTTAGTTGATTCCCAGTCCCGACACGCTGTAGATCAAGTCCACTCTTTGTACAAGCCAACCTGAGCAGTGAACGGCTGGTAGCCCGGCGTGAAAACGACAGCCTGCCCCGGGCGCAAATTTGAGACGTGATAATCTTCAATTACATGCCCTTCGATAATTTGTTGTACAGGCGGTCCCATAACAAGACTCGGTATCGCAACTCGTCTTCGGTTCTGACCTGCGATGCCCTTAAGGTAGTCGCGGGTGTCAGGATTCGTTACGCGGAACCCAAACACAGTGTTGAATCCGGAAAGTATGCTTTCCGCCTCGTCTCCATAGGCCGCAAGCACCTGTGCCTGGTTTTGCATTCCCACGATAAAACGCAGCCCGAACTCCCGCCCGAAATTGACGCCGTGGTCCATGTGATGAAGCCGAGGCAACAGCCTGAATTCGTCTAGAAACATGTACACGTGCCCCTGCCGCACCCCGGTGTTGAGGGCCTCTTTGATGGCAAGGTCGGCGAGCACCTTGTAAATTGGCGCCAATGTCTTACCTGTTGCCACCCGATATTCAATGAAGATACACCGCGCCCCACGCTGGCGAATGGCGTTGCGAATCGACAGAGTACCTGCCTGGCGGAATCGTCCGATGAAAATGTCGTGCACCAGTTGCAGTACATGACCAAGAACGCCGAAAGACTGCTGCCCTTCAATACCGATATAGTGCATCAGGCCCCGCGTAGAGGCATTCGCCTGAAGATCTCCGAGAATCTCTTGTCTCGATTTTGTATCCCAATAAGCGCGGATATCAGCGTTTGATGTTCCCGGTGTAGCAGCAAGCATAGACAACACTGCAGCAAAAAGATCCTTTGCTGCAATTGGGAAAAAGGGCTGCTGTGAGTGTTCTATCGCCTCATCAAACAGCGTGTGGGAAACCTCGTTGACGGTTTCTTCTGCGTCGGAAGAGCTCGCGCGCAGTTCTTCAACAAGATTCCATGGCGCGGGATCTGTCTCTGCATCAGGATCGTTGATAACAATGTCCTCAGGCCGACGGAAGCGTTTTAGGTAGTCACCTTTCGGATCAAAGATCACTGCGATGTCCTGCGGTCCCATCGCAGCCCGGACGCCCCTAAGAAAGTGATAAATCGTATTGGTTTTGCCCTGGCCAATTGACCCCACCAGCAGCACATGCTGTCCGAGGCGCTCATCGGAGAAGTAGATCGGAGGGCCGCCGACAGTGGGTACGGCGATTGGCGCTTTGGGCATGTCCGGAATGTGCTCGGCAAGGCTAAGTCCTTCGACTACATCACCGCCAACCTTCCCCACGTTGCCTCCCTAGCGGACGTGACGCCTGCTGGGCACGAGACACCTTCCAACTCATCGATTCCAACGGCGGGATATGCCCGTTCGAAATATCACACTGGTCTTGCCACTGCATCGCTATTCGTCCACGATTCAACAGCAAGATTGCCCCTCGTTTGCAAGTCAAGAATCAGCGCCCCGATTTCTCTGATAACAAGCTCTGCATCAGGTCCTGGCTCGGCGATTACTGCGCGCACTGCATCGAATCTCAGCATCGCAAAACGCGATTTCTGTGCTGCAAATGCTATCGGCGATTCGCTTTGCGCGCGGGTGTAGATCGACATGACGATTGTCTTGCCCTTTGCTTTTACGGCCCACCAGAACAGGAGTGCAGGTACAACGAGCAGCAGAGCTAATAGCGGCTCCCTAGTCATAAGGCCCAATACGATCAGTGTCGATACGATCCCCGCAACCAGCAACCCAAAGTGAATCCCAGCACCATAATAAGAACTAACACCCGACACATCCGGAAGATGTACCTCCCGGACGATGATGCTGCTCCCCCGCCAAGCAGCGCCCTCACCAACGAAAATTACGCGCTGGTTCGTAACTAAGAGAAATCCGGCCGCCCTGGGCGATAAGAGCCGCGTGGCCTGATATTCCTTGACCAGAACCTCTTCCGGGGCAAGACGTAGTCCGTGAGTTCGCGATGATGGCTCGCACTTCGTGCACACGCCTCCCTCTGCGATTTGGCTACCGCAGTTCGCACAATATGGCATCGCAGGAACCCCTCCAGTTCCGTGGAATTCTAATCTGGCCGAGTGGTTCCTTACATACACCATTTGGCGGGAAAGTTCAAGCTTTCAGCGGACGCTGGCTCCTATTTGTCGACGGTCACCAAATCCAGCGCATCCGGTGTGAGCGTCAGCGTGAGCCGGCCGTCGGTCAGATGATCCACGGTCGGCGGAGAGAGCGCCGTCTCGGCGTTCAGCTCCTTCACCTGCACCAGAGTCGGATCGACGGGGCTGCCCATCGCGCGATACCTCCGTAAGGATTGGCCACCAGCTATGTGGGCATGAAGCTGATCTCGACCAGCGGACGGATGCCGTTCTTTTAAGAGGCCGTCATAAATCTGGTCCACCTGAGACCAGTTGTAGACCGGGTTGCCGTGGTCGTCGCGCATGAAGACGCCGACCTCGTCGTCGAGGATGCCGTGGAAGCGGACGTAGCGGAAGTCGGTGACGCTTTTGACGGCACGCGCATCGCTGCGCCAGGCGGAGTGCAGGCTCAGGATCGCGTGGCCGGAGCCGAACATCTGCTCCCAGAAGTGCGGGAGCGGCGTGGTGGGCGCGTTGGCGTCGATAGTGACGGTCTGCTGCGCGCGCAGGCGCGGCGTGGCGGCAAGCACGAGCAGGACGGCGAGGCAGCAGAGCTTTTTCACGGGGAAAAGCCTCCATTTTTCATCATGCCTGTTCCGGGGGTGCGTGCGCGTGCCGCGATGAAGCAGCATACTCTTTATCGCCGCGCGCTCCGCGCAGAGTGTTGAACAGCCGAATCCAAACCTCCGCCCATCTTCCGCTTTCACCGCGATCGCGCCGGCAACCTTCTACTTTCGTGTGATGCCCCATTACGAAAGTGAAAAATCTTGCCTCCGCGCTGGTTGCGTCACGGATTTCTTCTCCTAAGCTCGAAAAGAGCGAGTCTTTTTCCGGAGCCATACATGCAGGACTTTCTTCCATCTCCGGATCGGCCACTGGTTTCCGCCGTCATTCCCACGCGCGGGCGTCCGGCGCTGCTGGCATGCGCGGTGCGCAGCGCGCTGCGCCAGACGTGGCCGCGGATGGAAGTCCTCGTTGTAGTCGACGGCCCCGACGCCGCCACCACATCGCAGCTTGACCGCGTGACCGATCCGCGCCTGCGGGTTGTTTATCTGCCCGAGTGCTGCGGCGGCGCGGCGGCGCGGAACGCCGGCGTCCGCGCGGTTCGCGGCGACTGGATCGCCTTCCTCGACGACGACGACGAGTGGCACCCGGAGAAGATTGAGCGCCAGATGGCAGCCGCTGCGGCGAATCGTGACTGGTTCCCGATCATTACCTGCCGGGTCATTGCGAAATCGGGATGCCCGGCGAGTTCCGGGGTCCCCCGCGAGCCAGCTCGCGGGGGTGGGAGCTCGCTCACCGGTGTAAAGCAGTCGCCCTCCGCCAGCCGCGTGCTGCCGCGGAGGGTTTACGAATCCCCGCAGGCCGTGGCTGACTACCTGTTCTGCCGGAACAGCCTCTTCGATCCCGGCGGGCTGATGCAGACTTCCACGCTGCTGGTACCGCGCGACCTGCTGCTGGCGATTCCCTTCCGCGAAGAGCTGCGCATGCACCAGGACTGGGACTGGCTCATTGAGGCCACGGCCCACGAAGGTGTCGGCATCGTGATGGTGCCCAGACCGCTGGTTATCTGGCACGTTGAGGACGGCCGCGACTCCGTCAGCCGAAATGCGTCGTGGCAGACGTCGCTGGACTGGATTCGCGAGATCCGGCCCCTGATTTCGCCGCGCGCGTTCTCCTCCTTCGTCGCCGTGCAGTGCGCCTGGCGCGCGCAGCGCAGTGGCGCCGGCCTGCGCGCCCGGCTCGACATCCTGCGCGCGTTTCTGCTGGAGGGCCACGCCGAATGGCGCTCGCTTCTGCATTTCCTGTTCTTCAGCGTGCTGCCCACGCGGCTCCGCCGATCGCTGCGCGACCACGTGAGCCAGGACATTGATCGCGGCGGGCTCAGCCTCGCGTTCGTGCGCGAGCCGGCAGCCGCTACGCTGCGTAAATCCTCGGTCTGACGGGAGCGGTTCTTGTCTGCCTGCGATTACACGCGCGTGTATTTGTCCGAGGTGGCCTCGCTGGCCAGGAGCCTCGACGCCGCTGCCATCGATTGCCTGGTGGAGCGGCTGGTGGAGGTGCGCGAGCGCGGCGGACGGCTGTTCTTTCTCGGGGTTGGCGGCGGCGCGGGCTATGCATCGCACGCGGTGAATGATTTTCGCAAGATCGCCGGCATCGAATCCTACGCGCCGACCGACAATGTCTCCGAACTGACCGCGCGGATCAACGATGACGGCTGGGATTCCTGCTACGCCGCGTGGCTGCGCGGCAGCCATCTCAGCGCGCACGACGCCGTATTTGTCTTCTCGGTCGGCGGCGGCAACGCCCAGCGCGGGATCAGTATGAACCTTGTGGCCGGCCTCGCGCTCGCCCGCGAGGCTGGCGCTTCGATCTTCGGCGTCGTCGGACGCGATGGCGGCTGCACCGCGCGCCTGGCCGATGCCTGCGTGATTGTGCCCACCGTCTCGGCGGAAACCGTCACGCCGCACACCGAGGAGTTCCAGGCTGTGGTTTGGCATCTGCTCATCTCGCATCCGCGGCTGCGGCGGAACATGATGAAGTGGGAATCGGAGAAATGAGCCAGGGGGCGGTCTTCCTCGACCGCGACGGGGTTCTGAATGAACTGGTTCTGAACCGCGACACGGGCCGGCTCGAATCCCCGCTCAGCCCCGCGGAGCTCCGGCTTATCGACGGCGTCATTCCTGCGCTCGCTCGCCTGCAGAGCGCAGGCTACGCACTCATCCTCGTCTCGAACCAGCCGAATTTCGCACTTGGCAAGTGTTCGCTGGAGACGCTTAGTCAAATTCATCAGGAGCTGGTGACGGAGCTGTTCGATGCGGGCATCTACTTCGCCCGCTACTGTTACTGCCTGCACCATCCCGGAGGCGTGACGCCCGGGTACTCCGGCTTGTGCATCTGCCGCAAGCCTTCGCCGTGGTTCCTGCTGCGCGCGCGCGACGATCTCAGCCTTTCGCTCCGTCATTCGTGGATGATCGGCGATCAGCCGACGGATATTCAGTGCGGACGAGCCGCAGGGGTACGCACCATCCAGATCACGGCCGGAATCGAGAGATCAGGCCCGCGGCCTGCTGGACGCAACGCCGTCGCCGACCACTGCGCGCGGGATCTGGCGCAGGCGGTGGAGATCATCCTTGGTGACCGAGCGAACTGACTTGCGTGGCGGAGTTGGTACCGCAGTCCGAACTGCGATTTGCTCACCGGTATCGATGCGATACGCCGCCGCCTGTGCGTCGCGGTGAAACATCTCGACTGTCTCCCGCGAGTAGGCCGCCAGGTCCTTGCCCACCAGTTCCAGCTTGCGCAGAATCTCCGGCGGGACGGTGATGATGTCACAGCCAGCAGCGTCCGCCTGAAAGATATTCAGCAACTCGCGCGAGCTGGCCCACAGCAGCTCCGCGCAGGGCCGGCGGCACAGGAGCCGCTTCGCTTCCGCCATGATCGGAATGGGATCGACGCCGGTATCAGCGATGCGTCCCGCGAAAACGGAGACAATCGCCGGCGTCCGCGGCGCCAGCACCTCAGCCACGCGTTCCACCTGTTCCAGGGTCAGGATTGCGGTGACGTTCAGCGTGACGCCGGCCGAGCTTAACCGCCGGATCAGCGACCCCAGGAACACGCCCGCGCGGTTCGTTACCGGGATTTTGACGTTCACATGCGCGCCCCAGGTGGCGATTGTCAGCGCCTGGAGCTCCATTTCCCGCTCGTCGTCGGCGAACACCTCGAAGGAGATGGGCCGGTCCGGCACGGCGCGCAGCAACGCGCGCGCAAAGGCTTCGTAGTCCGCGATGCCGGCCTTGCGCATCAGCGTGGGATTGGTCGTGAATCCCCGCACCCACGGTTTCGCAACCATTTCCAGAATGCCGGCCAAGTCCGCGCCGTCGCTGAACAGCTTCACCCGCAGTTCTTCCACGCGCCGCATGGTTTAGTCTCCTTCGTGCGCCGCCGGCTTCCGCGGCGCCATGTCTTCCACACGCCGCCGGAACTGCTCCTCAGTTTGCCGCGCCCACTGCCGCAGCACGAGCCGGATGAACCGCGTATTGCCCACCAGATAGCGCCGGCCGAGCCGCCACGGCTCCATCGTCAGACGGAAGAACCATTCCAATGCGAGCCGCTGGATCCATCGCGGCGCGCGGCGGCGCAGTCCCGCCCAGGTATCGAACGCGGCGCCGACCGGCAGAATCGCGCCCACACGCAGGCGGTTCCGGTTCTCCTGCATCCAGATTTCCTGCTTCGGGGCGCCGAAGGCTACACACAGCAGGTCCGGCGCGCTGTGCCCGATCTCCCACAGGATGCGCGTCTGCTCTGCCGCATCATTTTCGAACCCCGGCGGCGGGCAGTACGTTCCACAGATGTTCAGCCCCGGATAGCGCCGTCGCAGATTGAAAGCCGCCATTCTCGCCGCGCCCGCCAACCCACCCAAAAAGAAGACGCGAAAACCATAATGAGCGGCTTCTTTGCACATCCGCTCCATCAGATCGCCGCCGGTCACGCGCTCCGGAATTGGCTGGCCGAGCAGGCGCGACGCCATCACCACGGAAATCCCATCCGGAACCGCCAGGTCCGCTTTCCGCATCGCTTCCGCAAATCGCTCGTCTCGCTCGGCGAGCGTCACCAACTGCGCATTCGGCCCCACGATCGTCAGCAGCGGCAGCTCGCCGCAGTGAAGCAGCGCCTCCGTCACCAGCACGGCCGCGTAGTCCATCGAAATCCTGTCCACCGGCACGCGTCCCAGCAGGAATCGCGGCGGCCGCGGCAGCTTTTCCATCGCGCTCGGCGCTTCCTGTTCCGCCAGCAGACCGGCTTGCTCTTCGATCATTCCCACAACAGTTCCTTCCTTTCCCAAAACCATCCCGGCGCCGCTCCGTTGGCCATGCCGGCGCGGCGAAACTCATCCTGCGCGCGCCGCATGACATAACTCGGTGAAGCGCACATCGCCCGCGCCAGCGCGCCCACGCTGTGCCAGCGACGACCCGCAGCCCGCTCCATGTTCCAGCGCCGCAGACGCTCCTTCGCCCGCAGCGCGCGCGGCTGAAGCAGGAGCCGCAATGTTTCGGCGACCTGCTCCAACGGGCGTGGAGGCAGACCCCACAGTTCTGAGAGCAGCAGATACTGCACGTACAGCCCGCCCAGTTGCTGCTCTTCGGCGTGCTGGGCGCTGACGCTGGCGGAGGTCTGGCGAAATCCCACCAGCGGCTCAGGAATGCACCAGATTTCCCAGTACCGGGCCATACGCCACCACAGGTCCGCGTCCTCCGCGTGCAGGTCCATCCGATAGCCACCAGCCTTCAGCGCCTTCGCCACGTTGAGCGCCACTGTGGAGTGGCAAATCGACAGCAGATAGCCGCGCTCCACCATCGCGCGCAATTCCTCAGGCGTTCCACGCGAGCAGCGAAACCGGCCCGCGCAGCGTTCCCGCGGGTGATAGTCCGCCAGCGAATAGATGAGCCCCGCGCCCGGATGCGCGGCGATCGCCTCCAGCAGCTTTTCGAGGCGTCGCGGATAAGACACGTCATCCGCATCCTGGCGGACCAGCCACGGCGTGCGTGCTTCACGCAGCATCCGGTTCAGCGTAGCCGTCACACCCATGTTCGGCTGCGTCAGGACGCGCAGCCTGGGATCGCGCAGGCTTCGCAGGTACTCGAGGCTTCCATCCGTTCCGCCATCGACGATGGCGAGAATCTCGAAGGCTGTCACGGTTTGTCGCAGCAGGCTCTCGATCGCTTCCCGCAGCCATGGCATCGCGTTATACAGGGGCATACCGATGGTCAGGAGCAGCTCTGTCTCTAGGATAGCTACACTTTGGCGGGCACCCATCCGTAACCGATCCGGGTAACCAGGTTTTTCGCTGGATCCGACGCTCTCAGAGCTTCGCGTCAGCACCTCGTGCTGCTGTTTATTCCCTCGATCTTCCATGCTGACTTCAGAGCCGGCGTTGAGTCGGTATACCGACGAGTTATAAAGGCGGAATCAATCATTGACGCTGCCGATCAATCTCTATGCCATTACGCAGGTCACCTACCTGACTTAGGTAACTTTGTTTGCGCTGCATGGGTTGTTTTTCCAGAGGCTTGCCTCGCAGGATGTTTCTTTCCGGCGCGGTTTCGAGTTTGTGCCGCGCTTCTTGTCGGCCCTGGTTCTCACTGCTGCTTTCCGGAGCGCTCCTCATGCTTCTGCGCGCTTGCGGCTATTTCGTTGTGGGAGGCGCTGGCTTCATCGGCAGCCACTTCGTGGACATGCTGCTCGCGTCTCCGCTCACGCGCCGCCTGACGATCTTCGATAACTTCTCTTCCGGCCGCGAATGGCATTATGAGGCGCATCTTGCCGATCCGCGTCTCACCGTGGTGCGCGCCGATGCCAGCGATGTGGCGGCCCTGGCTGCCACGATGGAGGGCCACGACTGGGTCATCCATCTCGCGTCGAACCCCGAGATCGCCCGCGCCGTCGAGTCGCCGGAGATCGATTTCTACCGCGGCACACTCCTCACGAATAACGTGGTGGAGGCGATGCGCCGCGCCAACGTCCGCCGGCTGATCTACGCCTCGGGCAGCGGGGTGTACGGCGATGCCGGGGACACCCTCGTCACCGAGGACTATGCGCCCATGGTGCCTGTCTCCACGTACGGCGCCAGCAAGCTGGCCGGCGAAGCGCTGATCGCCAGTTACTGCTCCATGTTTGGCCTGCACGCCTGCGTGTTTCGTTTTGGGAACGTCGTCGGCCCGCGCCAGACCCACGGCGTCGGCTTCGATTTTCTGCGCCGCCTCACGGAGAAGCCCACGCGCCTGCATATCCTCGGCGACGGCCGGCAGTCGAAGCCGTACATCCACGTCTCGGACGTGGTTGACGCCGTTCTTTGCGCCGCGAGGCAAGCCGTTGCGCCCTTTTCCGTCTTCAATGTCGCTACCGACGACGCGGTCACGGTGATGGAGATTGCCGAGCTGGCTGTGGAAATCCTCGGTCTCGTGCACAAACCGGTCTTCGACTACACCGGCGGACCGCGGGGCTGGCGTGGCGATGTGCCCGTGGTTCGTCTCGATTCCTCGCGCATCCGGTCACTGGGCTGGTTCCCGAAACGGAACAGCCAGGAGGCTGTACGCCTATCTCTTCAGGAGTTGTCCGCCGATGATCGCACGCTACGCGACTGACTGGCCCCCGCGGCTGGCGATCCTCGCCGGCGGGCTTGCCGCGCGGCTGCGCCCGCTCACGGTCAGCGCGCCCAAGTCGCTCATTCGCGTTGCGGGCGAGCCTTTCTTAGCACATCAATTACGTCGTCTGCGTAGTCAGGGCCTGCGCGAAATCGTTCTCTGCTGCGGCTACCTTGGTGACCAGATTGAAGCCTTCGCCGGCGACGGCCGCCGCCTCGGCCTCACGCTGCTTTACAGCCACGATGGTGAGCAACCGCTCGGCACCGGCGGCGCGGTGCGCGCCGCGCTGCCCCTGCTTGGCCGCCGTTTCCTCGTGACGTATGGTGACAGTTGGCTCACCGAGCCGATCGAACCGGTCTGGCGGGCATTTCTCGATTGCGGCAAGCCCGCAATGATGACGGTCTTCCACAACCGCAACTGCTGGGGCGCCAGCAACGTGGAGTTTCGCCGCGGCAAGGTTGTCCGCTACGACAAGCGGCAGACGGCGGATGCGATGCACCACATCGACTACGGCCTCGAAGCCATGGAGGCTTCGGTGCTCGAGCACTGGGTCCATCCGGTCTTCGATCTCAGCGAGGTCTGGTCCGCGCTCGCCGACGATTCGCTCCTCGCCGGATACGAAACCCGCGAACGCTTCTACGAAATCGGTTCGCTCCACGGCCTGCGCGAAACTGAAGTTGCAATCGCCGGCAGTCGCCGCGCCGCGCACGTTGCCACACGCCGACCCGGGCTCGCCATGCCATCCGCTCGGGAGCCGCGGTCCCCCTCGAGTGTGCACAACAGGGTGGGAGAGGCGCTGCTGTGATCATGACTCGCACGCCGCTGCGCATCTCCATCGGCGGAGGCGGGACCGATCTGCCCTCGTATTATCGCGAGCACGGTGGCGGCTTTGTCGTTTCCGCCGCCATCAGCAAGTACGTCTATATCAGCGTCAACCGCAGCTTCCTGCCTGGATATTTCCTCAAATATTCCGAAACCGAGCACGCCAGCACCTGCGACGAGATCCGCCACCCGCTCCTGCGCGAAGCCATCCGCATGCACCGCACCGCGTCGCCGCTCGAAGTCGTCTCCGTCGCCGACGTTCCCGCCGGCACGGGCCTTGGCTCCTCGGGAACGTTTCTCGTCGGCCTGCTCCACGCCCTTTACGCGTGGCAGCGCGAGCCCGTCACCGCGGAGGTTCTTGCGCGCGAAGCGGTCGAGATCGAGATGAACCGCCTCGCGCAGCCGGTCGGCAAGCAGGACCAGTACATTGCCGCGTACGGCGGGCTGCTCTGCCAGGAATATCTCCCCGACGGCGCGGTCCGCGTTACGCCGCTGCACATGCGCGAGGAAGCCCTCCGCGAGTTACGGGACTCCCTCATGCTCTTTTTCCTCGGTGAAACGCGCAACGCCTCCGGCCTGCTCCAGGAGCAGAAGCGGCTGACTGAAGCGCACGATCCGGCGATGATCGACAGCCTGCACTTCGCCCGCTCGCTGGGCCGGCAGATTCGTGAGTCTCTCGAAGCCGGGCGCGTCGCCGACTTTGGCCCGCTCCTGCACGAGCACTGGCTGCGCAAGCGTGGACGCTGCTGCCGCATGAGCAGCTCGCGTGTAAATGAGCTGTACGACCTGGCCCGCGCTCGGGGCGGCGCCACCGGCGGCAAGCTGGTGGGCGCGGGCGGCTGCGGTTTTCTGCTCCTCCACACGCATGATCGCCGGCAGCTGCGCGACACCATGCTCCAGGCCGGCCTGAGCGAAATGGATTTCAGCTTTGACTTTGACGGATCGGTGGTGCTTCTCCGCAATGCCTGACTTGCCGCACATTTCGAGAGGACTCGCATGACGTTGCCTTCGCGTATCCTGGCGCGCTCCGCACCTGCCGATCTGTCCGTCGAGTGGACGATCGCCGATCTCGTCGCTGTGCTGCTGCGGCGGCGCGCCTGGATCCTCGCCTCGCTCGCTCTTGGCTGCGCCCTCGCGGTCGGTTACTGGCTGGCGGCCACGCCCCGCTACCGCGCGACCGCCATTCTTGAAGTACAGAAGGACTCCCACGGCGCGTTTGGCCTCGACAACGCCACGGCCGACAAGCCTTCCACCGATCTCAGCAACTCCTTCGACGAACACCTCGCGCTGGAAACGGAGATGGGCGTTCTCGAGTCCGATGCGATCACTCTCGAAGTGATTCAGCGCACCGGACTCGATACCACTCCCGACTATTTCGGTACCCAGCCCAGCCGTCTTGCCTGGCTACAGCGGCTTTTCTTTTGGCGCAAGCAGGTGGAACCGCTGACCGTCCCGCTGGAGAACGCGCCGAACCGCCGCTACCTGGCGCTGAAAATCTTCGCCCGGCACCGTAAGATCGAGACCGCTGCCGGCACGCGCCTCATTTCCGTCAGTTACACCGACCCCGATCCGCGCCGCGCCGCGCAGGTCGCCAACGCCCTCGTTCAGGCGCTTTCCGACTACAGCTACCGCTCGCGTTCCTCTTCGGCAACACAGTCAGCGGCCTGGCTGCAGGCGCAGCTCGCCGGCCTGAAGCAGCAGACCGAGGCGCTCGACGCCCGCGCTGCCGCGCTCGACCGCGCCTCGGGTGAATTTGGCGACGACGATGCGCACAATGTCGTGCTGGCTCGCCTCGACGAACTGAACGCGGCGCTCTCCCAGGCTGAATCCACCCGTATCGTGCGCGAGGCGATCTGGCGCGCCGTCGAGAGCGGCGACCCTGAAATCATCTCCGGTCTCGGCGGTAATCCCGCCTCCGGAACCAATACGCAGAATTCCTTTGCCCTGCTGCAGTCGCTGCGCGCGCAGGAGACTCAGGTTCAGGCGCAACTGGCCGAATCCGGCAAGCGCTACGGCGAGAACTGGCCCGCCGTCGCCGAGCAACGCGCCCGCCTTGCCACCATTCAGAAATCGATTCAGGACGAAATCGGCCGTCTGGGCGCGCGCGCCCACAACGATTATGAAGTCTCGATGCAGGCGGAAAATTCCGCGCGCGCGGCCTTTGAGGCACAGAAGCAACTGGCTTCGCGGCTCACCGGCGACGCTGTCGCTTTGCACCTGGCCCGCCAGGAAGCCGACGAGAGCCGCGCCCTCTACGCGACCCTCCTCGGCCGCCTGCAGCAAACCGGCGTGCTGGAGGGCCTGCACTCCAGCGATTTCACCGTGGTCACGCCCGCGCTGGTTCCTCCGCCGGACCATCCTTCGAACCCAAGCCTGCCGCTGCTTCTGGCGGTAGCCGTCGCTGCTGGTCTCGTCCCTGGATTCTCCGCCGCCGTTGTGCGCGAGCTTACCGATCACGCTGTGCATTCCACGGCCGACCTCGAATCGCTTCTCGATGCGCCGGTCTTCGCGGCGCTCCCGGTCGCGCAGCCGGCGCGGCCCTGGTACCGGCGCATCTTTCCCACAACTACATCGCCGCAGCTCGCACTGCAAATCGCCGGCGTGTATCAACTTCCCACACCTGACTCGCCCTTCGACGAATCGCTGCATCGACTCTGCGCATCGCTGCTGCTCTCGCACAGCGGTAACGCTCCGCAGGTCATCTCGATCGCCAGCCCTGCGTCACAGGATTCTACGCGCGACGGAGTTCCACTAACGCCGCTCGCCTTCAGCCTGGCTGCGGCGCTGGCCCAGCACGGCTATCCGGTCCTTTTTGTCGATTGCGACCTGCGCTCTGCTCCTGCGCCCTCGTTCATGTCGACTGCCCGCCTGCCGGGCCTGAGCGAAATGCTCTCGAGCGACGTTCTGGCTCTTCCGCAAAAGCCGTACGCATCGCTGCCGCTGCTTTCCGTCGTGCCCACGGGACCACGCCCGCCGTGTCCCTCGGAACTGATCGCGTCGTCGCGCATGAGCAAGCTTCTCGAAGCCTGGCGCCAGGATTTCGGCTTCATCCTGCTGCACAGTCCTTCCGTCGTCTATGCTGACGCTCTCGTGCTGGCTCAGGTTTCTGACGCAGTGCTCCTCGCCGCGCGCGCCGGGCAAACCCGCCGCGAGGAAGTCGCGCCCGCCTTCGATTCGCTCAGCCGCCAGGTTCCCAGCCACGCCGTGCTCGGCCTCGTCCTCGATGGCGTTCCCTCCGGAGTTTCCTATGTTCTCGCATGAGCTCGCCGTTGGCGGCGCACTCCTCGCCTGTCTCTCGCTGGCCTCAGCGCAAACGCGGCCATCGCAATCCGCTGCCGCGCCTCCGGCACCCACGGCTCAGGCAGCAGCGACGATGCCAACTGCTCCGGCCACCAGCTCCGCCACCGCGCCCGCGCGTGAA
>JASHRH010000131.1 GCA_030037475.1 Acidobacteriaceae bacterium | reverse complement strand
TTCGGCGGCGTCGGCTTCGGCAAAAAGCCGGTCGATCAAGCTCGATAATGCCGGTTGGGTCAAAGTCGTCATTGGCTTTCTCCGCCCGTGCGCAGACGCGTCATCGATTTGTGCTGAGCCATCGGTCCCAAGCATAGTCCGGACGAGCAAAGCGACATCGGGGGAAGCCGCACCGCTGGAAATCTCGCATATCGCTGCGCTCATGCGGGCTACTCGCTATTTTCGCGGGCTGCAAGGCTTCACTGCCGCTCAATAGGGCAGCGCGAACGGTATTTCGATATCAATCATCGGCCACGCAGTGGACAAGTCGAACGCGAAGATGCAAAAGCCGCATCGGCGCCATGCCGTCCTGATATAAAGCTGTCGAAAGGCAGATGCGCCATGGCCCAAGCCCTTCCCGCCGGCATTCCACAGCTCGAAGAGACCCAGCACAGCCGTGCCAGTATCGTCGATGCGCTGCGCATGTCGACGGCGACGCCCGCGGTGGAGATTGCGTTCGGCGTGCTCTATGCAGACGCCATCGAGTCGGACATTCTCGTCGTGTTGAGTCGCGCCCTGCGCGAGGACCTCGACACGCCGGATCAGCGGCTGCTGTTCCGCGGCATCCACATCCTCGGCGGTCGCCGACTGAGCGCGGCATTCCGGCCTTTTATCGCGTTCCTGCGCGGTCCCCCCGAACGGGTCGAAATGCTGGGCGACGCCATCACCGAGACGTTGCCGAAAATCCTCGCTAGCCTGTTCGACGGCGACGACGAACCGCTGCGGGCCCTGATCGCCGATATCAAGGTCGATATGTTCGTCCGCGCAGCGGGCCTGCGCGCGATGGGAACGCTGTGCTTCGACCGCCGGATCGACCGCGGGACGTTCGCCGCGTTCCTGCGGCGGCTCGATGAAGAAAGGCTGCTGCCGGAAGACGACGATGTCCTCTGGTACGCCTGGATGGGTGTCATCGGCGTGCTCGGCATGACCGATCTGGCGTCGCAGGTGCGGGCCGCCTTCGCGGACGAACGAATTCCGTCCTACCTGAGCAGCGAGAAGGACTTCGATCGCCTGCTCCGCGAGGCTTCAGCGCGACCAGACGACCGCGAGCGACTCGCCGAGGAGGAAATGGGCACGATCGAAGACGTGCTGGCCGAGCTCGAAGTGTATCCGGCTTGGAACGATCCCGACGACGACGAGATGGCAGACAACGACGGGATAACCGACGACGCCCACTTGAACTGGGCGACCGAAGGCTTCGAGTTGCGCCCCGCACACAACCCATTCCGCGACGTCGGCCGCAACGATCCCTGCCCCTGCGGCAGCGGCAAGAAATTCAAGAAGTGCTGCCTGCGACAGTCCTGACGCAGCAGGTAGTCGGCGTGAGCGCACCAACATGTGGAAAGCGCTTGCGCAGTCGGCTCTGGATTTCGCAGCGCTCATCCGGGCTACGCACTTCGAGGATACGCTGCGCATTGTGCACTGGTACCTCGATCCCAAGAACCACCAGAGCGCCATGCAGATCATGGCCCATCTGACGCATCGCCCGCCGGAAACCTTCAGCTACGTGTTCACTGGGGCGGACGACTATCACGATCCGAACTTGATGCCGAACCTCACTGCGCTGCAAAAGAACGTCGATCTCACCGTCGGCCTTGGGTTCATCAAGGCAAGCGTCGACGTCAAGAAATATGCCGACCTCAGCCTGATCGAGGCGACTGCGCAGCGGCTCGAGAAGTAATGCCGCTCTTCAACCTTTCAGGCGTGCGTTGGTGCGATAGGTAAGGCCAACCTCGGCGATCCGCGATAGCAAGTGGCACGCGAGCCATCGCGGCTCAACAGCGACCTGAAACTGCTATCGAACTGTCGTAAATGCTTCAATGTTCATTGCGATGCTTGTGCGGGAAATAAAGCGCAATGAAACCTCGGAGCACGAGCATGAGCGACCACGAAATCCATGATCATCATGACCATGCCGCAAATCACCACGAGCACGCGGCAAAGCACCATCGCGAAGCGGCCAAACATCACAGAGCCGGCAATCACGAAAAGGCCGCGCATCACTCAAAGATTGCTCATGGCCATGCTTTACATGCTGTAGAACACCACGAACATGCCGCAAAGAAGCACGCGGAGGAGCACGGCTGATCACCGCCGCAACGGGTGTGCTGCGCGTTCTAGGGCTCCGGCGGCTATCCCGAGCCCGAGAGCGCCGCTTGGGTACCTTTTGCAACGCGTGATAATCGCCACGCACCCAGCCCATTTTCGCGGCGTGGTACATCTCGGCGCGGTTCAAGTGGGGATCCGCTATCCAAAAGAGAACAAAAAGCCCCGCGGTTTCCCGCGGGGCTTTTGATGAAAGATATGAAGAGGATTTTGCGTTCCGTCCTTGGCAGGCCTGGCAGCGACCTACTCTTCCAAGCCTTAAGACTTAGTACCATCGGCGCAGAGGACTTTGACGGCCGAGTTCGGGATGGGATCGGGTAGAGGCTCCTCGCTATAACCACCAGGCCGGCGAAGGACGGAACGACGAAGCAAGCTGTTTCTAATCCGGTCATTCCGGCCGAGCGCAGCGAGAGCCGGAATCCATAGCCACAGTCGGTGCAGGTACTGCACGTATGTGATTATGGATTCCGGGTCCGCGCCTGCGGCGCGCCCCGGAATGACGGGAATGGGCATTGATGTAATGAGAGCGTTCAAGCCGAACGAGCGATTAGTACCGGTAAGCTGAACGCGTCGCCGCGCTTGCACACCCGGCCTATCAACGTGGTGGTCTACCACGGCTCTTCAGGGAGAACTCGTTTCGAGGTGGGTTTCCCGCTTAGATGCCTTCAGCGGTTATCCCGTCCGTACATAGCTACGCT
>JASHRH010000130.1 GCA_030037475.1 Acidobacteriaceae bacterium | reverse complement strand
ACTTCAATCTCCAGGAGCCGGATGGAACCCGGGTTGCGCTTCTGACCAGCTATCAGGGTCCTGGTCCGGTCCTTTCCTGCAACACGAACAGCGTCGGCGCCGCTCCGGATCTCTCCGCTCCCTCAACCCCCGGCGGACTGCCCATCATCAACCCGGCCTGCGGCGTGATTACCAGCTATTTCCGTTCGCAGCCCACGCGCATTCTCTATCCCACCGAGATCTTCCGGTTCCAGAGTTCCAGCATCCCGAATATCTCCATGAACGGCGATCTTCGCTATACCAAAGCGAACATGAGCCTGCCTCTCTATCAGGACATCTTCCAGGGGCTGGCCAAAACCACGCGCTATCAGGGCTACACGGCCGCCGCCAGCGCGAAGCGCGAAGTCACGGCGGTTGACTACGCCGCAGAATGGCGTGCCACCCGCAAAGTCAGCTTCGACGATCAGTTCACCTTCTCGAACGAGCAGGAGCCAGGCGTCTCCACGATGACCAGCGAGATCACCTCGGCCACGCCTGCCACGGCCAACAACGAAACGATCAGCTACCCGACCCTGACCACGACGGCCGCCACCGCCGGCACCAGCACCTTCGAGGGCAGCAGTCCGATCGGCACGCCGTTCAATGGCTTCTTCGGCCAGCGCTTCATCACCAACGACGTAACCGGTACCTGGGACGGCTGGTCGCGCGCCACTCTCTCCCTCACGTATCGCCACGTCGACCATGTCATCGCCGAAGGCGAGTCCACCTTAAGCGGAACGACGTACGTCTTTGCGCACAGCGCTCCGCTGGCCGTGGGCGCCACCACGAATGGCACCGTCACCATCCACCAGAACGGCGGAGTCTTCAATGTCGCCCTCCGCCCCACCGACCAGTGGAACATTGACGGCAGCGCGGAGGTTCTCTACGCCGACAACGTCTTCACGCCGGTTGCTCCGCGTCAGCAGCAGCACTATCGCGTGCACGCTCTCTATCGCCCCAGGGCCTGGGCCACGCTCTCCGGTGCCTTCAACGATCTGGAGCGGCATGACAACACCGACAATACAGGTGCTGCGGGAGCCTTCCCCAGCGCCACCTACGCAGGTCCCCTGGATCACGTCGATCATACCCGGGTTGCCGGTTTTGGCGCCCAGTTGTTCCCCAACGAGCACTACGGACTGGACCTCAACTACGCGTACAGCGATGTGTACACGGCAACCAACACCTGCTTCCAGGGTGCGGCCAGCCTCCTGTCGAACGGAACCGTTGCTCCTGGCGCGGCGATCCAGAGCGGCCTGCTGTGCAATCCAGTTGCAAGCGCCCACGGATCGACGACCGTGCTCTTCGGGCCTGCCAAAGACTTCATGGACGCTCCGACGCAGTACGCCTCGGCAGCGGTCACCCTGTCGCCCAGCGCCAAAGTACGCTCCAGCATCGGCTACCGGATCAATTCTGTGAACGGCAGCCGGTTCTTCGGCGATGCACGCGACGTCAATGGGTCGCTGGTCTCCACGTATCAGTCGCCCTTCGTAGATCTGGGGTGGACCGTCCGTCCCGGATTCATATGGAAGGCCGAGTACAACTACTACGGCTATGGCGAGGGCGGTCCTTCCGGCGCGCAGTACTGCAACATCAATCCCGCTCTTTCGTCAGGCGCCGTCGGGACCACCGTACCGGTTGTGCCCTGTAGTTCCGTGCCGGAGACTGCGCTGAGCGGACCGGCTTACGGATACACTGCGCCGCGCAATTTCCACGCCAACATCGTGACCCTCGCGTTTCATTACGAATTCTGAGGTCCTCCTGCTCAGAACGGCATGGCCGGGGTTCGCCCCGGCCATCGCATGAAAGGAGAAGAACATGAACCGAAACGTCACACTGACGGGTTTGGCTCTGCTTGGGCTCTCTCTTCCCATCTTCGCGCAGCACCCCGGTCAGGCCAGCTACAACGCCAAATGCGCCATGTGTCATGGCGCCGACGGCGCGGGCAACACCCCCGTCGGCAAAGCCATGAAGCTGCGCTCCCTCAAATCGCCCGAGGACGTGAAAGCCACCGATGCCGAGCTGTTCAGGGACACCAAAGCCGGCGTTGGCAAAATGCACGGCTATGCGGGCAAGCTGACGGACGCCCAGATCCAGGAGGTCGTGGCCTACATCCGCTCTTTGCAGGAGTAAGCGGCAGCGTAAAGCTCCTCAGCGGCCGGAGCCCCTCGGCCGAACGGGGAATGTGAGGGTAGCCGAGCCGCGCTGGATCGGCCGCCAAACACCGGCCTCGGCATCATGCCGTGTTCGGACAGTTCCGCGCCAATCCACGATCCACGCGGAGCAGGGAAGAAGGCTGTCATGGGGACCCGTACGCAGGAACCGCTCACGGAACCGCCGGATTTCGCATATCGAAACCTCCACTCCCGCCTTCCGGTTCTTTTTCTTTGCCTGTTCGCTGCTTGCTTCCTTCCTCGCGTGCAGGCCCAGCAATCCTCCGATTGTCTCACCTGCCACGGATCCTCCACCGGCCTGAAGAACGCCGCTGGCAAAGACATCACGATCAATCCATCCAGGCACATGCGCGGGCCGCACGCGAGCCTCCGCTGTGTGGATTGCCACGCGGGCGCAGCAGCGGAGACCCACACCGCCAAAACCGCCTCGGCCTCCTGCGTCACCTGTCACGCCGATGCGGCAACGGCGCTCGCTGGCAGCGCGCATGAGGCTCTGGGCGACCCGAACAGCTCCGAGACCTGCATCGTCTGTCACGGCACCGCCAACGTGCAGAAAGCCGTCGCCGGCACGCAGTTCTGCGCCGGCTGCCACGCAACCGAGGTTGGGCAGTATCAGGCCAGCGTGCACGGCCGTGCGCGCATTCACGGCAATGGCGACGTGCCCACCTGCCAGAGCTGTCATGGCTCGTCGCACACGGTTCTCTCCGCGTCTGATCCTCGCTCGCCGGTGAGCAAGCAACGCCTGCCTGATACCTGTGGCTCCTGCCACTCCGATCCGAAGCTCGCCGCGAAGTACATGTTCGCCGAGGTACGACCCGTCGATGCCTGGCGTCAGGGCGTTCACGGCCGCGCCATCGCCCAGGGCAATTTCAACGCCGCATCGTGCAGCGACTGCCACGGCGCCCACGACATCCTGTCCGCCTCCGATCCGCGCTCCAAAATCTGGAAGCAGAACGTCGCCGCCACCTGCGGCCGCTGTCATGCCGCCGTCTACCAGACCTACGCTTCCAGCATCCACGGCCAGGCCGTTGCGCGCGGTGTCCTCCAGGCTGCTACCTGCACCGACTGCCACAGCGAGCACAAAATCCTCGCCCCCGGCAATCCCGGATCGCCCGTCTACATGGCCAATGTTTCGCAGGAAGCCTGCTCCCGTTGCCACGCCGACACGCAGCTTATGGCCGGCTTCAATCTGCCCCAAGACCGCGTCCCTACCTACGAGGACAGCTACCACGGTCTTGCCGCGCGGGAGGGCCGTCAGACCGTCGCCAACTGTGCCAGTTGCCACGGCGTCCACAACATCTACCCCTCCAGCGATCCGCGCTCCACCGTCAACCGCGCCAATCTCGGCAGAACCTGCGGCCAGTGTCATGCCGACGCTGGCAGCCGCTTCGCCATCGGCCCCGTCCACGTCCTCGCCTCCACCACCCCGGGCGGCCGCGTTCTGGCCTTCGTGAAGCTCTTCTACTTCATCGTCATTCCGGTCACGCTCGGTCTCATGTTCCTCCACAATTTCCTCGACTGGCGCCGCAAGGCCGTCGCCGTGCTGGCCCAGTACCGCCGCGCTCCCGGCCAGCTCCGCCTCAGCCGCGATGAGCGCATCCAGCACGCTCTCCTGCTCTCCAGCTTCATCGTCCTCGTCATCACCGGCTTTGCGCTCAAATTCCCCCACGCCTTCTGGGTCGTCCCCATCGTTCGCTGGGAGCATCATGTGCCCATTCGCGGCTGGGTCCATCGCATCGCCGGTGTGGTCCTCATCGGAACCTCAGTTTGGCACATCCTGTATCTCTTCGCAAAAAGGGCAGGGCGCCGCTGGCTCCGCGACATGGTTCCCGACCTCCGCGACGCCAAAGAGGTTGTGGAGACCGTCGAATTCAATCTGGGCCAGCGCGACAGTCTTCCCACCTCTCGCCGCTTCAACTACGCCGAGAAGGCCGAGTACTGGGCCTTGGTCTGGGGCACCATCGTCATGGCGATCACCGGCGTCCTCCTCTGGCTCAACGACTGGATCCTCGCCCACCTCCCGCATCCCGCGGCGATTCTGGCCGTCTCCACCGCCATCCACTTCTACGAGGCTATCCTCGCCACGCTCGCCATTGTCATCTGGCACTTCTACGCAGTCTTCTTCGATCCCGACATCTATCCGATCAAATGGACCTTCCTCACCGGCCGCGCGCCCGAGCATGAACATCGCGAGCTCGACGAAGCTCAGTCCTCGGCCGGCCCATCCCCGTCATCCGACCCGCCGCCCGGCTCGACATCCGGCGCTTCATCCAGCGGCCCGCCCAGCCAGGCATGACTCCGTGGGCATCGTCCAGCTGCCACGGCCGTTGGTACTGGTTCAGTTTGAGGCTGTTTTGCAGGTGCCCGGCTTCGCAGCTTGCGGAAAAACTAAATTCTTTGCAGGGGCACGGCTTTACAGCTTGCGGAAAGGTTTCGTAGGGAGCCTTGTATCAGGGCACGACTTTAGTCGTGCCGTAACAATCGCAAAATCAATCCGGCCTTTAGGCCCTGAGGGAAGATTCTCGCAATCTTCGCTTGCCCTTCCTCCTTTTTCCGCAGCCTGTTCAGCCGTGCCGCAAGTTGCTCTCAATGCGGGGAGCTTCAGCCCCCGAGGGATGGTTTCTTTCAAACTGACCCAGGACCCGCGCCGTTACTGTCGTTTCAGCGGATTGTGGCCTGCATCACAGACCACTTGCCCGCGCAGGTTTTATCTGAAGGTAGCGCCTGGGACCCGTAAGCCCCCGGGCCTGGAGTCATCCATGAAAAACCGCATCCGTGCGGCGGCAGTCGTCCTGCTCGCCGCCTCCATCGCCGCGCCTGCCTTTGCGCAGAGCGCCGGCGCTGCCACCTACAAAGCCAAATGCGCCATGTGCCACGGGCCGGACGGAACCGCCGCCACGCCTGTCGGCAGGATGATGAAGGTGCCATCCTTCACGTCGCCCGCCGCAAAGGCGGCCTCCGAAGCGTCGCTCATCGCTATCACCAAAAACGGCAAAGGCAGGATGCCTGCTTACAACGGCAAGCTCACCGACGCCCAGATTAAAGAAGTCGTTTCCTTCATCCGCACGCTGCAGAAGTAACGGGACGGAAACGCAGGCTGCCACGGCGCGGTCGGGAAGGGCGCAGAGCGCTTTTCCTGCCCTGCGGCGATCGGCCGGCAGACAGGAAGCTGCCATGAAGAAGCATTTCTCCATCGGCGTGAGTATCTTTGCGTCTGTGCTGCTCTTCGCCCTGCCCGCGCGGCCGCTGCGCGCCCAAACGGACTGTCTCTCCTGCCACGGAACTCCGGGCATGACGGACGCCTCGGGCAAAAGCGTCTCCGTCGATGGCGACAAATTCCACGCGAGCATTCATGGCAGCCTGAAGTGCACGGATTGCCACGCCAACGTCAAAGGTTATCCGCATCCGGCCAACGCCGCCCAGGTCGATTGCTCCACCTGCCACGCTGATGAAGCTTCCGGCCTCGCTGGCAGCGTACACGCGAAAGCCAGCGCCGGGGCTCCCGGCGCGCCCGGTGTCGGCGCGACGGGGTCGCCTGAACATCCTTGCCTGAGTTGTCACGGCGACCCGCACCAGATTGTCCCCAGAACCGATCCTGCCTCGCCTGTCTATCCGCTCAACATTCCGAAAACCTGCGGCGCCTGCCACGGCAATCCCGCGCTCGCGAAGCAGCACGGCCTGACCAATGTCTACGGGCTCTACATGGATTCCATTCACGGCTTCGCCGTCAGCAGGGAGGGCCTGCTCGTTGCCGCCAACTGCACCAGTTGCCACGGATCCCATGGCATCCTTAGCCACACGAATCCCCAAAGCCCGACTTACCGGACCAACATTCCGAATACCTGCGGCAAATGCCACGTCGGTATCAACGAGCAGTACCAGGCTGGCATCCACGGCAAAGCAGTCGCCGCCGGCAACCAGAATGCGCCGGTCTGCACCGACTGTCATACCGCGCACACGATCCTGGAGCCCACGTCGGCAGAGTTCCGCATGCAGTCCACGCCCGTCTGCGGCAACTGCCATCGCGACAAGTTCTCGACCTATCGCGATACCTTCCATTCCCAGCTCGGCCTGCTTGGCGGATACGTGCAGACGGCGCGCTGCTGGGACTGCCATCAGGCGCATGAGATTCTGCCTGCCCGCGATCCGCGTTCGCCCATCGCTCCCGCGAATCTGATTACGACCTGCGGCAAGTGTCATATCGGCGCCAATGCCAGCTTCGTGCAGTACCAGCCCCACGCGAATCCCCGCAATCGCAGGCTCAGCCCGGCGCTCTACTTTATCCGCCTCTTCATGAACCTGCTTCTGGCCAGCGTCCTCACTTTCTTCCTCATCCACACCGTGCTGTGGCTCGTCCGCTCGCATCTGGCGCGCAGCAACGGAGGGAAACATGCCTGAACCGACTGAGACCGTCCCCACCCCCTCCGTTCCGGAACCGCTGCCCGAGATGGTTCCAGCGCCCGAGCCCTCGCGCCAGCGCTGGTTCCTGCGCTTCACCCTCGCCCAGCGTTATCTCCACGCCGTGCTCTTCACCACGTTCCTGGTGCTGGCGGCCACGGGGATGGTCATGCGTTTCAGCGGCTCCGTCTGGGCCATCCGCCTCGCCCGCCAGGTCGGCGGATTCGGCGCCATTCTCTTCTTCCACAAATTCTGCGCGCTCCTGCTCACGCTGGCCTTCCTCATCCATGTGCGCGACGTCCTTGCCCGCGGCGTCTTTCACCGCGAAAAAGGCATCTTCTGGGGCTCCACCTCCATGGTCGCCAACTGGAAAGACGTGAAGGATCTCTTCGCTCATTTCCGCTGGTTCCTCGGCCTCGGTCCCAAGCCGCAGTTCGAGCGCTACGCCTACTGGGAGAAATTCGACTACTGGGCCGTCTTCTGGGGGATGGTTGTCATCGGCTTTTCCGGCTACGCCATGTGGTTCGCGCCGTTCTTCGCGCGCTTCCTGCCCGGCTGGGCCCTGAACGCCGCTCTCATCATCCACAGCGAGGAAGGCCTGCTCGCCATCCTCTTCATCTTCGCCATCCACTTCGTGAATACCCACCTCCGCCCCGACAGCTTCCCCATGGATTACGTGATCTTCACCGGCCGCGAGAGCGAGGAGGAATTCAAACAGCGCCGGCCCCTTGAATACCAGCGAATGATCGCCGAAGGCAGGTCTGCGACAAGGATCACAGACGCGCCTCCGAAGTGGTTGATAAATTTCAGCCGAGTGGTGGGGTTCACTGCGATTCTGATCGGCCTCACCCTCCTGGTTCTGGCGCTCAGCGCTTATTTTGTCGGTTAAGAGGCACTCAATGTCCCCATTCCGCAGACTGAAGGAGAACTGGCTTCAGCCCTTCTTCTTCTTCGGGAACAATCCCGTCACGCTCATCGGCTCCGGCCTCACCACCGCCTCTGCCATCACCCTGCTCCTCTATTGGGGCATGGAAATCATCGGCCACGGCTTCGCCAACCCCTACCTCGGGATCATCTTCTTCCTGCTCCTGCCCGCGCTCTTCATCCTCGGGCTGGTGCTGGTCCCCGTCGGCATGGCCCTGCGGCGCAATCGCCTCCGCCGCGCTGGCCAGCTACCCACCACCTACCCGGAAATCCATCTGGGCGATCCGGTTTTCCGCCACGGCGTCCTCATCGTCCTCACCGCCACGGTAGTCAACGTCATCATCGTCGGTTCCGCCTCCTACCAGGGCGTCACCTACATGGACTCCGCCCACTTCTGCGGCACCTCCTGCCACGTCATGGCCCCGCAGTGGACTGCCTACCAGGCCTCGCCCCACTCCCACGTTGAGTGCGTCGAGTGCCACGTCGGCTCCGGCATGAAGTCGTACGTCCAGGCCAAGGTCAACGGCACCCGACAACTGGTCGAAGTCGCCTTCGGCACCTATCCCCGTCCGATCACCGCCCCCCTCAACGCGCTCCGCCCCGCGCGCCAGACCTGCGAGGAATGCCACTCCCCCACCCACTTCACCGGAGAAAAGCTCCTCGTCAAGACGACTTTCGGCGACGACGAGAAGAACTCCGTCACCCGCACCGTCCTCGTCCTTCACCTCGGCGGCGTCGACTCGCTCTCCCATCGCACCGGCATCCACGGCCATCACCTCAACAACTTCGAGTACGTCTCCACCGATCCCGACGCCCAGCACATCATCGCCGTCACCGCCACCAACCCCGACGGCACCACCACCCAGTACGTCGACTCTTCGTGGACGGGCCCCATCAGGGGCTACACCCGCACCATGGACTGTATGGACTGCCACAATCAGGCCACGCACGTTTTCCAGACCGCCGAAGACGCCATCGACGAGGCCATGACCGACGGCACGCCCAGCGCCAGCCTGCCCTTCGTCCACAAAGAAGGCCTGGCTCTCATTCAGGCCAGCTACGCCTCGCAGGCCGAGGCCGGCCAGAAAATCGTCTCCGGTCTCGATGACTTCTACCGCGCGCAGTATCCGCAGGTCTGGTTCACCCAGCGCCCGCTTGTGGACGCCGCTGCGAACCGCCTCGTCGCCATCTACGACCGCAATGTCTTCCCCGATATGAAGGTTACCTGGGGCACTTACCCCAACAACATCGGCCACATGGCCTTTCCTGGCTGCTTCCGCTGCCACGACGGCAACCACGTTTCGAAGGGCGGCAAGACGCTCTCGAACGACTGCGCCCTCTGCCACAACCTGCTGGCCGTCGATGAGACGAACCCGCAGGTCCTCAACGACCTCAGTCTCCAGAACGAGCTGCACCTCCAGTAGCTCGGGAGAGCGGCTCATTTCGGAGAGAGTTTTGAAGGGGCCCGGCTTTGAGCCGTGCCAAACAAAGCGCAAAATCAATGGGGCTTTAGCCCCTGAGGGATGATTACCCTGATTTCGCGTGCCTCTTTGGGGAGCCCCGCGCACGGCTGGCACAGCACGCCGGATGCCAGCGAAATCAAACAAATTCGCGGAGAGGAAAATGCGCACCGGCAACGTCCTCGCCGACCTTGGCCTGTCCTGCGGCTGGCACAGCACGAACCATCCTTATCGCGCCGTGCAGCGGCGCAACGGTAGAAGCCCCGGCCTTGAGGCCGGGGAATCGAGCGGCCCCAACCCCGCCCAGCATGTCGTTTTGTATCAGGGCACGACTTCAGTCGTGCCGAAAGAGCTTCCCCAAAGGACCGGGCTTGAGCCCCTGAGAATTGGACGCAACCTCCGCCATGCCGGTCTTCCGGCCCGGAATCCCACCCACCCCCATGAGGTGTCCTCCCTGGGAGCGGAGCAGTCCTGATTGCGTAGAGCAGGGAAGACCATCCGGGTGAAGAGGCGGAGATGGCAGTCAAGCCTTCTCCAGTGATTCAACCAGCAACGGGCGCAAACGAGGATGTGAAGGCGTTTAGAGCCGTCAGGCACTTCACCATGCGATCAAGATTCGAAAAGTGAAACTCCTCCCACAGGCCGCCAGTGCTTTTCAGCGTGAGATGGCCGTACTGAACGACTGGAATCTGGTAGTTATTCGCGAACCGGCGGTCCCGGCTTCCATCCTTGTTTGCCTTCGCCCATGTCGAACCGACCACGGTCGAGTCTGCCGGCACCTTCTCCTCCTCCTGGAATCGAACATTCGTCCCGTTCCCTCGGATGTCCTGATACTGGATCAAGGAAAACGCCTCTCGTGCGGCGCGGTAGAGGATGAAGCCGGGGTAGTAGTAAAGCTCGCCCTCTTTTGCGTTCCGCAGATGTGGGACCTTTTGATCCCACTGGATCAGGTCGCAGCTCCCCAGCTCAAAGAACACACGTTCCCGACTGATCCTTGAATCTGCGGAGGTGCGCTCATGAAACTTGTCGGTTGCCTGATAACCCTTCACGTCCCAGATTGAAGCACACTCACACATCCCCGCGAACTCATCACGGAACCGGTAATAGAGTTCCGCTTGTTCGTGCTCCACGTCGATTTCCGTCGCGATGGTGGAGAGCTTGAGCTGCTCTTCCAACTCGGCAACTCTGGCCGTTTCGGTTTCGAAAATCTCTCGTCTCTTCGCAAATGCCTTTTTGAACAGCCGTTTGAACAGGAATCCTCTGTCCCACGAATCGAAGCGATATTGAGCCTTGATCTTCGCATTGCGGGCGCTGTCAAGATCACGGCTAATCTCAAGGTACTGTTGATAAGCGGTCTGAATAAGTTCTTTGACCTGTTTCAGAGTCTTGCTCGTCAGAAGCTCAGTGCTGGCGCTGTGTACTTCCACAACCGGGGCCGTGCTGATGAACTGTGAGGATGGGGCCGGAACCAGTGGGAGAGGCATGGTCTGCGGCGGGGTGGTCGGAAAGGGAGTGGGCGTAGGGGCCGAGGGAGACTCGCCGTTCGAGAAGTGATGACGAAAGGAGAGGCCAGTACCGGGAATCGAGGCGGTTCCCATGACGCCGTGCGGTCCGACGTTGAGAGTAAACGGGGTGCCGCCGATGCTGGCACTGAGGCCACTTTTGGAAAGGTTGAGGCGTAGGCCGGGAATAACTGTAAAAGACTGGCGGAATCGCCATCCCATAGTGCATCGATCCAGGGTTGGGATTTACAGCGACCTGATTATCTAATGAGGCGCCCGGTTACGCAATCCCGCTAATTTAAGATTGCGCGTCAGTTCCTGTTGACCTGGCTCGATCTCAATCGGCGCCAACAGGGCAAATCACTCATAGAGAGCGGTATGCGCTCAAAGTGAAGGATCGGTCCCCGCAAACGCGTCGCCGCCCAGTTTTTAGCTGGCCGGCCTTGAGCTGGCCGGTCGGGAGCTGGCCGGATCTCAGCTAACCGGCTCTAAGCTGACGGGCTCTTAGCTGCCTCTTACCCCCGTACCGTCCCCGCCTCCGATTCTTCTTGCCTTCCATCTCCCCGCCGCCTACGCTGAAAATCAGGAAAGCTCTGTCCTTGCGGCAGAGCTTTTCCTTTTGAGGCGCCTGAGCTCTGTTCTGCCGGCCCAGGCCGGAGCATCGCCGCTCTTTGAAAAATGGGTGCCCCACCCTTGTCGTCTAGGTTCTGGACGACAGGGTGGGCAAGGTACGCTGACTACTGTGGGTTAACCACCACGCCAGGTAATACCCCCAGGGTATTACCCCTGAAGCCTAGCCAATTCAGTCGCTTGCCACATACTCGCTCCGCAAAAATTTTTCCACGGGGTGCTCCACCCTCCGAATGTGACGTTAGTCACAGAGTTGCGTGATCCCTCCCAGCTACCCTGGAACTGGTATGAACGCCCTCCTGCTGGACCGCATCCATTTCGGGTTCACCGTCACGTTTCATTACCTCTTCCCGCAGCTCACCATGGGCCTGGCGCTGCTGATGCCGGTGATGAAGCTGATCGCCCTGCGCACGGGCAACGAACGCTGGAACCAGGCTGCCCGCTTCTGGGCGAAGATCTTTGCCATCAACTTCCTGCTCGGCGTGGTCACCGGGATCCCCATGGAGTTCCAGTTCGGCACCAACTGGTCGGAATTCTCCCGCCTCACCGGCGGCGTCATCGGCCAGCCTCTGGCCATGGAAGGCGTCTTTGCCTTCTTCCTCGAATCCACCTTCCTCGGTCTCTTCCTCTTTGGCGAAAAGCGCCTCTCCAGGCTCGCTCACTTCGGCGCGGCCTTCATGGTTTGGGCCGGCTCGTGGATCTCCGGCTTCTTCATCATCGTGACCAACGCCTGGATGCAGCACCCGGTCGGCCAGCA
>JASHRH010000129.1 GCA_030037475.1 Acidobacteriaceae bacterium | reverse complement strand
GCCAGGGCCGCGAATGTGGCTCCGGCGGCGAGCGCGAGCCACGGCAGCAGCGCGCGGAGATGACCGGCGTGCTCGGTGGTGGCGACCAGCCAGGGGCAAACCACCGCGCCGATGCCCCACCACAGATTCACCACGGAGAGGCGGCGCGCTCGGGCCCCGGCGTCGGAGGTCAGAGCTACGGTGAGGTTCGTCGCCGTGACCGACAATCCGATGCCGAAGCCCATGAGGCCGAAGGCCGCGAGGGCCAGAGCATGACCCGCGGGCGCGGAGACGGATCCCATGGCGACAGTCAGCAGCGCGACCGCGGCGGCCATGAGTCCGAAACCGATCGGCAGGCTGCGGCGCAGGCGCCACGGCGAGAGAATGGCGGCGACAGTCGATGCCGCGAACAGCACGGCGAAAAACGCCCCCGACTGGACATCGCGCAGATGCCAGCGCGTGGCCAGGAGCGGCAACAACGGTCCCGGCAGGACGGTCACGATGCCGCACACGACGAAGCCGAAGCAGAGCAGCGGGAATCGGGGCTGGCGGGTGCGCGAGGGGAGCATCGACAGGCGATTGTAACGGTCGCGGGGAGCTATTTCTTACGGTTTTTTGCCGCCGCGGGCGGCATGGTGGATTCGCGGATGATCAGTTCGGGGACGATGGGGACCTCGTCGGGAAACTGGCTGCCGCCGCGAATGCGTTCCAGCAGGATGCGCGCCGCGGTGTTACCCATGCTGTTCAGCGGCTGGCGGATCGTGGTCAGGCTGGGAGTGTGAAATGCCGCAGCCTGAATATCGTCGAAGCCGATCACGGAAACGTCTTCGGGCACTCGCAGGCCGTGGTCGCGAAAAGAACGAATCACGCCAATGGCGGAAATGTCGTTATACGATACCACCGCGGTGAAGGGGCATTTCTGGCTGAGGAGCCGCACGGCCACCGGGTAGCCAAGCTCGGGAGAGGAGAGATTCTGCTCCAGCTGGATCACCAGTTCCGGATGAACCGTAAGGCCGAGTTCCCGGGCGACCGCCATCAGGCCTCGCCAGCGATCCTCCGAGTCGGAGCTGAACGGCTGGCCGCGCATGAAAGCGATTTGCCGGTGGCCGAGCTGGTACAGGTGACGCAGCGTCAGCTCCGCTGCCCGGCGATGGTCGAGAACGATGCGTGCCACGCCTGGGAGGGGTTTGTGTCCGGCGACGGAAACGACGGGCAGGGGCAGGCTGTGCTGCAGCGCAGTGTCGATGGCGATGAAGCCCTCCACCGATCGCTCCATCAGCAGGCCCGGGTACTCCTCGATCAGGTCGGCTTTGCGCCGATGGCTTGCGGTCAGATAGAAGTAACCCTCTTCGATCAGCACCTCCTCGATTCCGTTCATCACCAGCGTCGAGTAGCCGTCGCTGAGCTCCGGAACCAGCACCCCGACGGAGAAGCTTTGCCGGCGGCGCAGGGAACGGGCGAAAAAGCTGGGGCGGTAGTCGAATTTCTTCGCCGCGGCGATGACCCGCTCGCGCGTCTCTTCAGGAATGGAGCGCACGCCGGGAGCGTTGTTCAGCACCAGGGAAATCGTGGCCGGCGAGAGATCGAGGTAATCGCCGAGGGTGCGCAGGCTGATGGGGCGCGGGGGAAGGAACTCGCTTTGGGCTCTGCTCCCGTTTCGGGCTGCGCGCAGCGCACCGCGCCCGGCGGATGCGCGCTTCGCCGAATCGACCCTTGTTTTCGACATGCTCACGTTGTACCGCGCTGGCGGCACAGTGTTCAACCGGAAAGGCGGGAGCCGGGGCAGTGGATTCGCGGTATCCTTAATAGGCAGCCCACCCGCCTGAGAAGGCCCGCCTGTGACGGTTTCAGGGTGGGTATACCTGCCTGAGGTTCGCGCAGGGCCGGGGTACAGCAACCCTGGAACCGCTTTGGCACGACGCGGGCCTGGAGCTTTAGCAGCCGTGCTGAATCGCGAAGAGAAACTGCCGTCCGTACGCCTTGCCGCCGTCCAGTACGTGATTGCGGCGGTGCTGGCGACGCTGGTTTTTGGCCTGTGGCGACTACAGGTAGTCGGTGGGCAGAACTACCATGCCCTGGCGGAAGCAAATCGCATCCGCAAGGTCCCGATCCTTGCTCCTCGCGGGAAGATCTTCGACCGCTACGGGCGCCTCCTGGTTGACAATTACCCATCCGTCTCGTGTTTCCTGGTGCGCGAGCAGGGACATGACGTCACGCCCGACCTGCCGCTGATCGCGCGCGGCCTGGATATGACGGTCGAGCAGATTCAGGGGATTCTGCACAAGTACCGCTATGCACCGCACTATCAGCCGGTGCCGCTGAAAGAGGACATCACGCCCGATGAGGAAGAGTTCATCGAAGCACACAGGAACGAGCTGCCGGAGCTGGACACGATTCAGGAAGAGCGGCGGCTGTATCCCAGCGGGGGATTCGCGGCGAACCTCATCGGCTACGTCGGCGAGGTGAGCGAGCGGATGCTCGACAACGATCCACGCTATGCGTGGTATCAGCCTGGCGACGTGGTGGGCGAGTCCGGCGTGGAAGCCTCCTATGACAACGTGCTGCGCGGCGTGGACGGCTCGCAGGATATCGCCGTAGACAGCCACGGGCGCGAAGTCGGCCGGCTGGGCATTGAGCCGGCGACGCCCGGCCACAGCCTGCGCCTCACGATCGATCTCGATCTGCAACGCGCCGCCGAGAATGCTCTGGGCGACCGCGATGGTGCGGTGATTGCCATGGATCCGCACACCGGCGAAATCCTTGCCCTGGTCAGCCGCCCGGCGTTCGACCCGAACGAGTTTTCGGTGCGCATCAGCCGCAGCGACTGGGACCAGCTAATCGGGAATCCGGAACACCCGCTGATGGACAAGGCCATCCAGGCGCAACTGGCGCCCGGCTCGACCTTCAAGATCATCATGTCGCTGGCCGGGTTGCAGGAGAACATCGCGCAGAACCTGACGGTGGACTGCCAGGGCGGCGTGACGCTCTACGGCCACTTCTTCGCCTGCGATCGCCACCATGGCGAAGTGGATATCGAAAACGCCATTCCCTGGTCCTGCGACAGCTACTTCTACGTCCTGGCCACGAAGCTGGGTATCGACACCATCGCCAGGTACGCGCACTCCGTGGGGCTCGGCGAGAAGACCGGCGTCGATCTGCCGGATGAAGCGTCCGGCATTATTCCTTCAACCGAGTGGAAGCTCGAGACGCTGCATCAGAAGTGGTATCCCGGCGAGACGCCCTCGGTGGGCATCGGGCAGGGCGCCGTCGCGGTGACGCCGATTCAGATGGCGCGCGCGATCGGAGGCATCGCTTCCGGCGGCGTGCTCCGGCGACCGCACGTTGTTTTCCCCAGCGAGCTGAGCCCGGAGATGCGCCAGTACATCCAGGAAACCTACCCCGGTTCCGGCGACAAGACCATCCCGCTGACGACGGCCAA
>JASHRH010000128.1 GCA_030037475.1 Acidobacteriaceae bacterium | reverse complement strand
CCCGGAGAAACTTCTCGCGTCCGTGCAGGGGCGCATGGGATTGCGCTGAGCCAGTTACGATAGAAGCGTGGCCCGCAATCTGTACATCCTGGCCGGCGTGATGCTGCTGTTCGCGGCGATCTCCTTCATCATGTCGCTGGTGTCGAGCCATACGCAACCCATGCTTCCGGCCAATGGAACGCTGTGGAGGACGACGGCGCTGTTCCTGACCGTGGGAGGGTTGCTGGTCGCGCTGTTCGGGATCATGACCGCACTCTTCGAGCAGATCGACCGTCGAACCGAGGAGCGGCGGATGCGGCAGCGGGGTGAGAATCGGCCTGACCGGTAATCGCCCGGTAGAATCGAATCAGGGCAGAATCACTGCCCCTGAGAACCCACATGTACGAAGTCACCGTCGAGCGCGGATTTTCCTCGGGACACTATCTGCGGAATTACAAAGGGAAGTGCGAGAATCCGCACGGACACAACTATAAGGTGCGGATTACCCTCTGCGGCGAGAAGCTGGATGCAGCGGGATTGCTGCTGGACTTCCGCGACCTGAAGCAGGTGATGCGGCCGGTGATCGATCGCCTCGACCACCAGATGCTCAACGATCTCGAGCCGTTCACGGAGATCAATCCCTCCGCGGAGAATCTGGCGAAGTATTTCTACGACGAAACGAATCGCCAGCTCAGCGAAATGACCGCCGGAAGGGTACGGGTGAAGGATTGCACCCTGTACGAGACAGACACCACAACGGCGACCTACTACGAGTAAGCCGTGTATCTGATCGAAATCTACAAATCCATCCAGGGCGAGTCGAGCTTCGCGGGCCGGCCGTGTATCTTCGTGCGGCTGGCGGGATGCAATCTGCGCTGCGCATGGTGCGATTCGGAGTACACCTTCACGGGCGGGTACCGGCAGAGCGAAGACGAGGTGGTCGCAGCCATTGAAAAACTGGCCCCGGTGCGGCTCGTCGAGTTTACCGGCGGCGAGCCTCTGCTCCAGGAGCGCGAGCTGATTCCGCTGATGGAGCGGCTGCTGAACCAGGGCTACGAGCTGATGATCGAAACCAGCGGAGAGCGGCCTCTGGAGCGAGTGCCACGCGCGGTCCACAGGATCGTGGACGTCAAATGCCCCGGATCGGGTGAAGCCGGCAGCTTTCGGATGGAGAATCTGGCGTGCCTGACGGAGCGCGATGAGGTGAAGTTCGTGATCGCGAACCGCGGAGATTACGAGTTTGCGCGGGATTTCATCCGCGAGCATCGGCTGGAGACGCGCGTGAAGGACGTTCTGCTGTCGCCGGCTTTCAGCAAAACGCCAACTCCGGAGCGCACGACCGAGAATGCGTTGCTCGATCCCAGGGAGCTGGTGGAGTGGATGCTCGCCGATGGCCTGCCGGCGCGGCTGAGCCTACAGATTCACAAATATGTTTGGGAGCCGCGAAAAAAAGGCGTGTAAAGCAGCTAAACACCGGCCAGCTGAAATGCTGAAATCCGGTCAGCGAAGAACCGGTCAGCGGAAGAGCGGTCAGCGAAGAGCGCTTCGTCCCAGGCGGGTTTGGCAGGCGCCGAGCGGCAGGCATTTCCACGCGGTACAATGAGTGCAGCGCAAGCCCCGGATTCTGTGTGTGGAAGCGAGAAGCGGAAAGAGTGCTTTCGCGGAAGATACCAGAGGACAGCGCACCGAGACCGTCGATCATCATGATGCATCGTTTTCCGCCGCTCCCCGCCCTGCTCGCCGCCAGTTTGGCCATGATCGCCGTACCTGCCGTGGCGCAGTCCGGCTCCGGTTCCTATCAGGACAACTCTCCCTACCACGGCCAGGTGGTGGAGGAGATTGTCGCGCGCGTGAACGACCAGGCGATCAGCCTATCCGATTACGACCGCGCCGAGCAGCAACTGGAGCAGGAAGGGCAGCAGGAGGGCTGGTCGCAGCAGGAGCTGTACCAACAGAAGCACGATCTGCTGCGTTCGCTCATCGACAAGCAGCTCCTGCTGTCGCAGGGCAAGCAGATGGGGATCAACGGCGACGACGGGGTCATCCGCCGGCTGGACGAGATGCGCAAGCAGTATCACATGGCCACCATGGATGACCTGGAGAAGGCGGCGGAGGCGCAGGGAGTCTCCTGGGAGGATCTGAAAGAGCAGATTCGGGAGAACGTGATCACGTCGGAGGTGATCAGCCAGGAAGTGGCGCCGAAGATCATCGTCAGTCCGTCGGAGATCCAGGCGTATTACGACGAGCACCGGAAGGACTACGAACAGCCCGAACAGGTCCGGCTCAGCGAGATTCTGATCTCGACGTCCAATCCGGACGATGCGGCGCAGGTGGCGACGGCGGAAAAGCAGGCGGACAGCATCGCGGATCGGCTCAGGGCGGGAGCGGACTTTGCCACCCTGGCGAAAGCGGATTCCAGCGGCCCGACAGCGGCGCAGGGCGGAGACCTGGGCGATTACAAGCGCGGCGTCCTGCCGAAGGTGATGGAAGATGCGACCTTCTCGCTGAAGCCGGGGCAGTGGACGCAGCCGATCCGGACCAGGCAGGGATGGCTGATTCTCGAAGTCACGCAGCACCAGGACGCCGGTTTGCAGCCGCTCTCGGCGGTACAGGATCAGATTCAGGAAGCGGTGGGCATGCAGAAGATGCAGCCGGCGCTGCGCGCGTACCTGACGCAGTTGCGCAACCAGGCCTACATCACCATCCGTCCTGGGTACGAGGATTCGGGGTTCAGTCCGGACGAGATGAAGTTCATCCAGAGCGCGTACGTGCCGCCCGGGCCGAAGCATAAGAAGCACGAAAAGCGAAGCCGCTTCCGTGCGAAACCGCAGCGGCAGCGCAGGGCGGCAACCGCGCACCTGGAGACAGTGAACGAAACGAAGGAGCGGGGCGAGGAAGAAAGGGTCCAAAAGCCCGGGAAGCCGGAGAAGATTCGCTTTGGGCAGGCGCCGCGGGAGACGCTGCCGGCCGCGCAGACGCGGAATGTGGATGCCGGAGCAGGCAACGGAGCGACCGCGACGCAGGAGGCGAGCGGCACGACAGTGACCGACGCCAGCGGCCAGGTAGTGGACACCAGCGCGCCGGCGCCGAAGCAGCAGAAGGTTCGCTTCCAGGACCAGAAGAAACTGCCGAAAACGAAGCAGTGGAAGAATCGGCCGAAAAAGAAATACGTGGCGCCGGCGGAGACTCCGGCGGCGGCGGCGACGCTGCAGCGCGAGAGCCAGGCTTATGGCCTGCAGGGCGACACCACGCACCCGAAGAAGGTGAATCCGGCGAAGGAAGGGCCGAAACGGCGGCTTTCGGACGAGGAGAAGAAGAAGCAGGCTAAGCCGTCCGCTGAGCCGAGTGCGGCGCCTTCTTCCGGAAGCGCTCCGGCTGCGCCGAGCGGGTCATCCAGCACCAGCCAGCAGTAAGAAACCGGCACGACGATGAAAGAGCCGATGGTCGCCGATCTGGCCAGCCGGGAGAACCAGGGAATTACCGGGTTCTTTGCGGCGGGATCGAAGCAGGCGCGCACGAAGAAGGACGGAGCGCGCTATTTTGCCATGACGCTGTGCGACCGCACCGGCACGATTGAGGCGCGGATGTGGGACGTGGACGGCGCGGGCGATTTCGAGCCGGGCGACGTCGTCAAGATTCGCGGCCAGGTCTGCCGCTACAACGAGAAGCTGCAAATCAACGTGGATAAGATCCGCCGCGCCGCGGCGAATGAGTACGATCTGGGCGACTTTGTGCCGCAGACCGCGCGGGACATCGAGGAGATGTGGTCGGAGCTGAAAGCCTGGGTGGCCAGCTTCACCGATCCGCATCTGAAGGCGCTGCTGGAGGCGTTTCTGGCCGATGCGGAGATCGCCGCGGCGCTGCGCCAGGCGCCGGCAGCCAAGACCTTGCATCACGCCTGGATCGGCGGGTTGCTGGAGCACCTGCTGTCCCTGATGAGCATGTGCGACCTGGCGGCGAAGCATTATCCGGGGATAAACCGGGATCTCCTGCTCACCGGAGTGGTGCTGCACGACATCGGCAAACTGCGCGAGCTGCGCTGGGGAACGAGCTTCGATTACACGCTGGAGGGCCAGTTGCTGGGACACATCACCATCGGGCTGGGCATGATTGAGCGCAGGATGGACGGGATTCCGGACTTCCCTCGGGCGAAGCGTGTGCTGGTGGAGCACCTGGTCCTGAGCCACCACGGGAAATACGAATTTGGTTCGCCGAAGCTGCCCATGACGCCGGAGGCCATCCTGCTGCACTATCTGGACGACCTGGATGCGAAGATGCAGACGGTGCGGGCTGAGTTCGCGCGCGGCGAAGCCAATGGCCGCCCAGGCGCAGAGCTGACCGAGTGGGTGCGCTCGCTGGAACGGCCTCTGCTGAATACCGAAGCGTACCTGAAAAGCGAGCAGAACGAACGCGCGGAAGGAAGCGGAGATGCCTTACCTTTTAAAGACTGAACCCGGTACGTACTCGGTGGACGATCTGGCCCGTGACGGCGAGACGGTGTGGGACGGCGTGACCAATCCGCGGGCTGTACAAGTGCTGGCCGGAATGAAGCGCGGCGAAATGCTGGTGATTTACCACACGGGGACGGAGCGGCGCACGGTGGGACTGGCGAAAGTCGTGACGGTGAACGCCAGCGATCCGAAAAAGCCTGTGGTACGGGTGAAGTTCGTCAGGAAGACGAAGACCCCGCGCACGCTACAGGAGATCAAGGCGCAGAACGAGTTTGCACGCTCGCCGCTGGTGACGCAGGGAAGGCTCTCAGTGGTGCCGCTGAGCGAGAAGCAGTACGCGTGGCTGGTGGCGGAATAGAACGGGGCGCGGCGTACGAACTTCGAGCGCTCGCGACCGGATGCATCGCTGAATCATCTACAATCGAGACGGGTTACTGACACACATGCTGCGTTTTGCCACAGCCGGGGAGTCGCATGGAGAGAGCCTGATCGCGCTCGTGTCAGGGCTGCCGGCCGGCGTCCCCATCGACGAGAATCTTGTGAACCGCGACCTGTGGCGGCGGCAGCAGGGCTACGGCCGCGGCGGCCGCATG
>JASHRH010000127.1 GCA_030037475.1 Acidobacteriaceae bacterium | reverse complement strand
GTGCGGACTCGCGGCAGAATCGCTGTGCTTCACCAGATGCCACACCCATCCCCGGCTCAGCGGCTGCCCGCGCACCGACAAAAACAGCCGGCTCGATGCCCGACGCGCCAGCGCCGGCCGCCCGTGTTGCAGATAGTCTTGCAGCGCGGCGACCGCCGGCTGCCCCATCGGAACAATCCGCTCCTTGTCGCCCTTGCCGCGAACCAGCGCGCGTCCCGCCTCCAGCGAAAGGTCGGCCACGTTCAGCCCCGTCAGCTCCGAGACCCGCAGCCCCGCCGCGTACAGCAGCTCCAGGATCGCACGGTCGCGCAGCGCCACGGCATCGGCCTGCGGACGCTCCGCCGCCATCGCCGCCCGCTCCAGCATCTCGTCCACTTCGCTCGCCGCCAGCGACTTCGGCAGCACCTTCCACGTCGCCGGCGACTCCATGTTCAGCGTCGGATCGCGCCGGATTCTCTTGTCCAGCAGCAGCCATTTATAGAACCCGCGCAGACACGACAGCTTCCGCGCCGCCGACCGCGATTCCACTCCATGCTTCTTCAGGTGCTCCAGAAATCCCGCCACCAGCGCCTGCGTCGCCTCCGGCAATGTCGAAGGCTGTTGCTCCAGAAATTCCGCAAACTGCAGCAGATCGCGCTCGTACGCCTCGCAGGAAAGTGGCCGCAGTCCCTTTTCCACGCGCAGATACGCCAGGTACTCGCGCAGCAGCCCCGCATTCCCGCGCTCGGATTGGCCCTGACGCGCCACTCCTCGATTATCGAAGAAGCCGCGCGCCCCGCTCAGTATCCAACCAGGTTCGCCTTATTGCCGCGCCGCCCACTTCTCCAGATTCGGCCCCTGTGCCGACCGCAGTTGCACGCATTCGTCCATCGAGTCCTCCGCCCGCTGCAGCGCATCGCTTGACGCCGGCACCGGATGCGCCTTGAAGAAGCTGACCACCTCCTGCTTCTTCTGTTCGCTGCAGAACACGCCGGTCGCCCCCACCAGATATCCGCCCATCGACGTGGTGAGCTGCTTCTGCACCTGATCCCAGTTCTGCTCAATGAAATTCCACGCCGCGTCGCGCGTCTGCCGCTGCTCGAGCGGACCCAGGAACTCGAAGATCGCATCCTGATTGCGCACTTTGCCGGAAATGGCATACTCGAGCGAGCGCTGCTCCAGCGCTGGATCGCGGAATGCCGACATCAGTCCCAAAGCCACTTCCTTGATCTGCGGGTTGTTCGACGTTTCGTACACATGCTGCAACTGGTCGAAATAGGCCGCGTCTCCATGGATCGCCGCGAGCGCCGCCGCTGTCTGCGCCAGCGTCGGATCCACCGACCCCGGATTGCTGAAATACTCGGATCCCAGCTTCTTTGCCTGCGCGATCGCGTCGGGATCCTCGCCCTCGAATCCCAGCACCCCGAACAGCGTCGCTCGCAGGTCCTTCTGGTTCGGCGAATCCGTCGCCGACGGCGCGCCCAGCTTGTCCCACACCGGCTTGAACGTCTTCCGCACCCACGCCGCCAGCGCCGCCCGCTCCTGTTCGTCGCTGGCAATGCTGTTGGCTATCGTGCCCAGCGGCGCCACGGCTTCGCCGATCACGGCCGCGTTGCGGTCGTCCTTCACCGCCGACACCAGATCGAGATAATCGCCCACCGACGCCTTGTCGGCATGGACCTCCGCCCACTCGTTGCCGAGCAGGCTGATGCGCTCCGTCGGCGTCAGTTGCGTCTCCACGTCCGCCGTCAGCGTGTGGTACACGCTCTCCGGCAGCGAATACCGGTAGTAGCCCACGCCGCCCGCATCCGGGAAGAACGGCGGCGTCTCCGGAGCCGCGAGGGCCTGCTCTGCCGAGCGGAGCACATCGCACCTCTGCTGATGGTTCGGCTCGCCGAAACACACCGGAACCGTCCACGTCTGCTGTGTCTTCGCCTCGATCGTCGGATTCAGATAGAACCGCTTCTGGCTCACCTGGACCTTGCCGTGCGACGGCTCGCCGAAGGTCAGCATCGGCTCGCCCGGCTCCGCGACGAAGCTCTCCAGGATTTTGTCCACCGGCAGATGGCTCGCCGCTGCCTGCGCATTCCAGAAGTCCTCCGCCGTCGCGTTGCTGAACAGGTGGGCCTCCAGATACCGGTGCACGCCCCTGCGGAATGTCTCCGGCGTCTCGTAGTTCTCCGTCATCGCCAGCACCGCCGCCGCCTTGCCGTAGCTGATGGCGTCGAACATCTGGTTGATCTGGTCCGGCGTGTTCGCCTCCGCGCGGATCGGCCGCGTGATCCGCTGCGCGTCGTAATTCAGCGTCCCGTTCAGCCCAAAAAATCCGTTGCCGGCGTTGTCCTGCTCCAGACGCCACTCGGGCTTCCATGCGCCCGCGGCTTTACTCTCCATCCATGTCGCGAATCCCTCGTTCAGCCAGATGTTGTTCCACCACTGCATCGTCACCATATCGCCGAACCACTGGTGCGCCATCTCGTGCGCCACGTCAATCGCGACGTGCTTCTCCTCGTCCACCGTGGCCGTCTTCGGATTCACCAGCAGCGCCGTCTCGCGGAACGTGATCGCTCCGAAATTCTCCATCGCTCCTGCTTCGAAGTCGGGAATCCCGATCAGATCCAGCTTCGGCATCGGATATTTGATCCCGAAGTACTGGTCGTAATAGTGCAAAAAGAACTCCGCTCCTGACAGCGCGAAGTGGGCATACTGCGTCTTGCCCGGCGTCGCGCACACGCGAATCGGCGTGCCATCGCTCTCTCCGGAGATGCACTCGAAATCCCCCACCAGGAACGCCACCAGATACGTCGACATTTTCGGCGTCGTGGCAAACCGAACCGTATGCTCATCCGCCCCCGGTCCCGGCATGTCAGAGACCGCATTCGTATTGGAAATCGCCATGTCGCCCTTCGGCGCAATCAGCGTCACGCTGAACGTCGCCTTGAACGCCGGCTCGTCGAAGCTCGGGAACGCGCGCCGCGCATCCGTCGGCTCGAACTGCGTCACCGCCAGCCGCTGCGTCGCCGTCTTCGACAGATAGAACCCGCGCAGCTCATTGTTCAGAATCCCGCTGTAGTCGATCTTCAGCGCCACCGGTCCGGCGGGCAGCGTGTGACTGAAATGGAACGTCACCTGTTGCTTCGCGGTGTCTTCCGTCACAGTGGCTGGCAGTTCCTGCCCGTTCGCCGTCGCCGTGACTTTGCCGAACCTGATCTCCAGTGCGTTCAGTGTGATCTCGTTCGACGGCTGCTTCACCAGCACGTCAATCGACTCCTCGCCTGTAAACGTCGCGTTGTTCAGGTCAGGCGTCAGTTTCAGGGTGTAGTGCTCGGGCGCCACGGTTTGCGGCAGCCGCTGGCCCCACGCGGCGACGGCCAGAATCGCAAAAAGACACGGTGCCATACGGCGCAGTCCGGAAACGTTCATGCTGAACCTCGGGGATAAATAAATTGTCAACTGTCCACGATATCGCAACGCGACAGAATCAGTTGCGCGCGAACGGGCTTGCAGCTTTGAAAGGACGCGGCGCGCGGAAAACCCGATTCTTTGCAGGGGCCCGGCCTTCAGCGGGGCTTGCGCGCTGGGGTGCGCGGCCGGGGAAATGTTGCGCCCAATTCTGCTTCCGGGCCTTGAGGCCCGGCCAACCCGCCTCCCGCGCGTTTTGAAGGGGCCCGGCTTGACAGCTTGCGGAAAGATACCCCGAGACAGGGGCTTTGTATCAGGGCACGACACAATGGGTGCCCCACATCTGCCCGGTTTTGGCAGATGTGGGAGGGCCCGGCTCTCAACCGGTTTTTGTATCAGAGGCACGGCTTGACAGCTTGCGGAAAGATACTCCGAGACAGGGGCTTTGTATCAGGGCACGACTTCAGTCGTGCCGCACAGGCAGCAA
>JASHRH010000126.1 GCA_030037475.1 Acidobacteriaceae bacterium | reverse complement strand
CCAGCTCTGGCGCCATTCATCGCTCGCCAACCCCTGCCTTGCCTTCCTTTGTTATCCTGACTTCGCTATGTCTTCAAAGAAAGAGCTTCTCAGCACCCCCATCCGCCACATCGACATCAAGCAGCACAATGTGGTGCCGTTGGTCGACGCCATGCACTCCATGGCCTACAGCTCCCGAGACCTCGCCCGTGCGGCTTCCATCTACGAGCGCATGCTGCGTGATGAGGACTGCGGCATCATCCTCTGCCTTGCCGGTTCGCTGATCTCCGCCGGTCTCAGGCAGGTTTTCGTCGATCTGGTCCGTAACAACATGGTGGACGCCATCGTCTCCACGGGTGCCAATATTGTCGATCAGGATTTCTTCGAGGCCCTTGGGTTCAGGCATTACATCGCTGACGATCTCTTCAAATCCGGCACGCAGGACGGCATTCTGCGCGAGCTGATGATTGACCGCATCTACGACACGCTTATCGACGAGGAAGAGCTTCGCCTGTGCGACGAGACGACCGAGAAGGTCGCCGACTCGCTGACGCCGCGGCCTTACAGCTCGCGGGAGTTCATCCGCGCCATGGGCGCATGGCTGGAGCAGAACGGCAAAACGCCGGAGAAGGGCGGCGTCGATTCCATCGTGCTCTCGGCTTACCAGAAAGACGTGCCCATCTTCTGCCCCGCCTTCAGCGACTGCTCGGCTGGCTTCGGCCTGGTGGCGCACCAGCATAAGCGCCAGGACAAACCGAAGGTTTCCATCGACTCGGCAAAGGATTTCTACGAGCTGACCCAGTTGAAAATCGCGAATCCGACCACAGGCTTGCTGATGATTGGTGGCGGGGTACCCAAGAACTTCGCGCAGGATATCGTGGTCGCGGCGGACATCCTCGGCAACGAAGCCCCGATGCATAAGTACGCCATCCAGATCACGGTGGCCGACGTGCGCGACGGCGCGCTTTCCTCCAGCACGCTCAAGGAGGCCAGCTCCTGGGGCAAGGTGGACACCACCTTTGAGCAGATGGTCTACAGCGAAGCGACGCTGGCGTTGCCGCTCGTCGTGGGCTACGCCTGGCACAAGCAGGCCCACGCCGCCCGCAGGGGCCGCCGCTGGAGCCGCATCCTGGAGCCGGTGATCGCCTGAGCCTGGAGGTTACCGTTCATACGCCGGAGCTGCGAATTTCCTGTCGTCCTGGGTTTTCGTTCCCCTATACTTGCCCAGAATCGCCGTGTTCGATAATTGGAAGCGGGCCAGATGCTTCGCCGGCCGTTGAGTTGTGAATCGATACGCTCAGACCCGGATCGCGACGTGGACATTCGCCATCGCTCTGGCCCTCTCGTTGGCCGGCGCGGTGGTGCTCGCCCGTTACGGCAGCGCCCCGGAGGCGGGAGGCTGGGTATTCTGGTTCGCCGCGCTCTGGGCTCTCGCTTTGGCAATTCTCATCGGGGTAGCGCTGTCCTGCTTCCGCTCTGCATTGCGGCAGGGACAGGCGGAGCGCCAGTTGCAGCGGGTAGCGCGCCTGCACCGCAGCATCCTCGATTCCGCCGGGCCGGTGATGATTGCCTGCGATCTGGCCGGACACATCAGCCTGTTTAACCCTGCCGCCGAGCGGATGCTGGGTTATAGCGCCTCGGAGGTGCTGGGCAGGCTCACCGCCGCCGATCTCTATCCGGAAGGAGAAATGGCGCGGGTAGGCGAGCAGTTGAACGCCCCCATGCCTGACGCCCAAACGCATCCGGACGTGCCGGAGAATACCGCGCAGCCGCTGCTGCCGTATATCCGCTATGTGGCCAGCTTCCCGGCCAGCCGGGTGCGCGGCTTCGAGATGCGTTACCGGCGCCGCGACGGCAGCACCTTCCCCGCCATGGTGTATCTCTCGGCGGTGCGTTCGTCGGCGGGCGGTATGGAGGGGCTCGTTTCCGTCGCGGTTGACATCAGCGCCACGCGGCGCGCCGAGCACGCCCTGCGGGAGAGCGAGGAGCGCTACCGGGATCTCTTCGAGAATTCGGCGGAGATGATCGCGACGCTCAGCCCGCGCGGTCGCTATCTGTACGTCAATCCGGCCTGGCAGGCGCTGTTCGGAATGGACTCCGCGCAATTCGAAACCCTCATCGGCTTCGAATCCGCCTTCCCCCCGGAGGTGCAGGCGGAGGCGGGGGCGCTGTTCCATAAGGCGCTGCATGGAGTACGCGTCGAGCGCCATCCGTTGCGCCTGCAGAACTCAGGTGGCGAAATCGTCGAGGTCGAGGCCAGCCTGAGCTGCCGCCGCGAGGAATCCGGCCCGGTTTCGGTGCGTTGCACCTTCCGCGAAGTTACTCAGCAAAACCGCCGTGAGCGCCGCCTGCGCATTCAGCTGATCGTCAGCCAGATCATTGCTGAGACCACCTCGATGGACGAAGGCCTGACGCGCGTGCTGGAAGCCCTGTGCGGCACGTTTGCCTGCGAGGTTGCGGTTTTGTGGACGGTTGACGAAGCGCAGCACGTGGTTCGCCCGCGGCTTTCGTGGCACGCGCGCGGACGCTCCAGCGAGGATTTCCTGCGCGAAACGCGCGCCCAGGTCTTCACACGCGGCGAAGAGCTGCCCGGCATGGTCTGGTCTCTCGGCAAGCCATGCTGGATCGCCGACGTGCGCCAGGATCCCGCCTTCATCCGTCGCATCTCCGCGCGCCTGAACGGTTTCATCTCCGGATGGGCGGTGCCCGTGCGTGTCGGCAACCAGGTGATTGCGATCGTGGAGTGTTTTTCGCGGCAGCCGGCGCGCGAAGACCCGGAACTGCTGGCGACTGTGGAAACCGTATGTGGTTCGCTGGGCCAATTCATGGCCCGTGCCGGGCAGGAGGCTCGCGTCCGGGAACTGGACCGCCAGAAGGCCATCATTCTGAACTCCGTTGCCGACGGAATCATCGGAGTCGATTCGGCCGGCCACATCGACTTTGTCAATTCCGCGGCCGCGCGCATGATCGAGCGGACGGAGCAGGAACTGATCGGGCAAAACGTCCATGAGATGCTGCATCCCGCCGGCGACCATCGCTGCGATTCGGCCTGCCCCACGCGGCAGGCCATCGAAACCGGAGAGAGCACAGCCGGCCAGGATGTCTACTACCATGGCGACGGCAGAAGCTTCCCGGTTGAGTTTTCCCTGATGCCAATGATCGAGGACGGTGCGCCCGTAGGCAGCGTGCTCAGCTTCCGCGACATCAGCCAGCGCTACGCCCTGGATCATATGAAGGACGAGTTCATCTCCACGGTGAGCCATGAGCTGCGCACCCCGCTTACCTCCATCCGCGGCGCGCTGGGTTTGCTCTCTGCGGGACTGTTGGGCCAGGTGAACGAAAAGGCATCGAACCTGCTGCGCATCGCCCTGGCCAACTCCGAGCGCCTGGTGCGCCTCATCAACGACATTCTTGATCTGGAGCGGATGCAGTCAGGCCGCGCGCCTCTCGCTTTTCGCCGCATCGCTCTCGGTGACGTGGCGCGGCAGGCTATTGAGACGATGCAGCCCGTAGCCGACGCCGGGAACATTCATCTTGTTTCCGATTTCGAGCCCATCTCCATTGAGGCGGACGCCGATCGGCTGCTGCAGGTGATGACCAACCTGCTCAGCAATGCCATCAAATTTTCGCCGCCGCATTCCACGGTGCGCATGACGATCGCTCTGGCCGACAGCGGAGCGCTTCTGAGCGTGATCGACCAGGGACGGGGCATTCCCTCGGATAAGCTGGAGAGCATCTTCGACCGGTTCCAGCAGGTGGACGCTTCGGACGCGCGCCAGAAGGGAGGCACCGGATTGGGCCTGGCGATCTGCCGCAGCATCGTGCAGCAGCATGGCGGCCGGATCTGGGCGGAGCAAAACGGCAGCCACGGCGCCATTTTCCGGTTGTTTCTGCCGGGTCGCTCCTCCATTCCTTCTGCCGGAGCCGAGCAGGCACTGGCCGGCCAGCCATAACGGACGGGAGGATTTTTGTCGCGCCGCATTCTCATCATCGATGACGAGGAAGACATCCGCGAGGTGGCGGCGCTGAGCCTGGAGACCATCGCAGGCTGGGAGGTTCTGCTGGCCGGCTCCGGCGCCGCCGGCATCGCCAAAGCCCAGGAGCATTTGCCCGACGCAATCCTGCTCGACGTAATGATGCCGGAAATGGACGGACCGACCACCTTCCAGGAGCTGCGCGCCAACCCCGAAACCACGCATATCCCCGTGATCCTGCTTACCGCCAAAGTTCAGACTGCCGATCAGAAGCGCTTCTCCGACCTCGGCGTCTCTGCGGTCATGTTCAAGCCCTTCGATCCCCTGACGCTGGCAAAAGACATCGCGCAGACCCTGGGCTGGAAAGACGAATGAGCGATCCGGCTGCCTTGGTTGCCGCCCGCCTCGCCGAGCTTTGGCGCAGGAGCCTGCCCGCCACGCAGGAGCGGATCTCAGCTCTGCGCCATGCTTGCGAAACGCTTGAACGAAACCCCGCCGATGCACAGGCCCGCAGTGCCGGCCGCGAAGCCGCGCACAAGCTGTCCGGCAGCCTGGGCGTCTTTGGCCTGCCGCGCGGCACTGAGCTGGCAGCGGCCATGGAAGAGATTCTGAAAAGCACCGAGCCGCTCACGCCGAAAACCGTGGCGTTGCTGGCCGAACTGGCTCGGGAGCTGGATTTGGTGATCGCGTCAAAATCGGCTACCTGAGCGTCACGCAAAGACCAGACACTGCGGCCTCGACTGCGGGAAGGTTCTGTCCGATTCCGCCAGCCGGCCGCTCTTCTCGTCCCGTGCGAACACGGCGATATTGTCGGAGTCCTCGTTCGCCACCAGCAGCCATTTCTCCGTCGGGTCCAGCGCCAGATGCCGCGGAATCTTTCCTCCGCAGGAGCTGCGCGCCAGCATCGTGAGCTGGCCATTCCTGTCGACGGAGAAACTCACCAGGCAGTCATAATCGCGGTTGGCTGCATAGGCAAAATGGCCGGCGCGGTCCAGCACGATATCGCAGCCGCGCGTAGGCCCGCGGTAGTCCGCGGGAATCAGGCTGATGCTTTGCACCTGGCGAAAGGTTCCATGTTGCGGACTCCACTCCAGTACGTCCACCGTCGAAGCCATTTCGCAGACGCAGTACGCAACGCGGCCATTGGGATGGAATCGCAGTGCCCGCGGACCAGAGCTAGGGCTGGCATTCCACCGTGCCGGCTCGCCGGGCGTCAGCTTCGCCGTCTCGGCATCCAGATGGTAGATGTGAATGCAGTCCAGCCCCAGATCGTTCACCAGCAGATAGCGGTCGTCCGGAGATACCGTCACCCGATGCGCATGGGGCGCTTCCTGCCGCTGCGGGTTCGGTCCATGCCCATGGTACTGAAAGTGCGAAACGGCGTCGCTGATTTGCCCGTTTGGACTCAAATAGAACGATGTCGCACTGCCGCCGCCATAGTTGGCGCAGAAAGCCGACCGCCCTGTGTGATCCACCGCCACATTTGCAGGTCCGGCGCCTTCTGACGAAACCTGGTTGATGGGTTGCAGCCTCGAAGCCTCCAGGTCGACCGCGAACGCGCTCACCGCGCCGCTCTTGCGGCCCTCGAAGTTGGCAATCTCGTTGGAGGCGTACAGGTACTTCCCGCCCGGCGCGAGCGCCAGAAACGTCGGGTTCTCGCTCTCCGCGGCCAGCCCGGCCAGGCGCAGATCGCCGTTCTCAGCATTCCAGTGCCACGCGTAGATGCCCTTGCTGGTGCCGGTTACGGTCTGCGTCCCCACCAGTAACAGCCGCTGCCTGGCCTCCCGTCCCTGCCGCGACCACCACTCCTGAGCCGCTGCCGGAGCCATTGCCGCGCCGCGCAGAAACGCCCGCCGATCCATCCCTTTCATAACCGGTTCACACCCCCTTTTCAGACTACCGCCTCTCCAGGCAGGTTATTCGCTCCCACGGGAACATGAAGAAACCCCTCCATCCAGCCGGGTGAATTGCCGGTCGCTCGGATGCATTCAGGAGAAACACCGCAGGAACAGCTTTTCGGCGCTTCAGACCCGACTGAAAACAGTTATTTACCGCAGCCCTGTTTGGTTGTACATTTGTTGAAATCCAGGCCGGAATATACGGTCGCCGCGCAGAAACAGCAGCGGATCGCCCGCTGCTTCCCGGACGCTACAGGTTAGCCGCTCACGTCCGTCGCGGAAACCCTGAGATTTGAGCGGGATGGCCCCCGCACCGGAGTGAACTGAACACAGCGAGGCGGCTCAATATCAGGTTCCCATCCCTCCAGTCGATCAGGTTAAGAGATTAGTGAATGGATACCGTACAGGCACCACAGGCAGCTTCTCCCGCAAAACAACAGATGGTCTTTATCAGCTATTCTCACGAACCGCCGGAGAACGCCGACTTCGTCCGCGAGCTGGCGACGAAGCTGCGGGCCGCGAATTTCGATGTTTGGCTGGATGAGGAACGGATCGCCGGCGCCGAAGATATTGAAGAGAGCATCTGGGCCGCGATCACTACGGCTGATGCCGCGCTCTTTGTGGTGAATTCGCGCTGGCTGCAGCGCGACCGCGCGTACATCAGGCAGGAAGTTTCCCTCTTTGCACAGAAGACGATGGCCCGCCGCGTCGTGGTGCTGCGCGATCCGGCCGATGACAAGGAACTGGGCCCGTATTTCTCCACGCTGAAACGGCTCGAGTGGCGCCGCGAGGATCCCCAGCCGGATGCACGGTTCTGGGAAGTTTACTGCGGCATTACGGGAACACCGCCCGGCCCGCGGAACGATTGGGAGGAACGCGGACGCCGCCTGACTTCTTCACAACCTGCGCCAAAACCGGCGCCCCAACCCCCGGCCCGCGTCGCACCGGCACCGGAACCCCCGAAGGTCCGCAGGGCGGAGAAGCCTCAGAAGGTGGCGCTGCTCTACAAGCGCAGCGCACAGCCCGACAACCAGGTGCTGGCCATGCTGGAAGCAGCACTAAGGGCCGCGGGACACGAGGTTTTTGTGGACAGGCACCTGAAGATCGGCATGGAATGGGCGGCGGAAATCGAGCGCCAGGTGCGCCAGGCCGATGCCGTCATCCCCCTGCTCTCGGCCGCATCGGTGCAGAGCGAAATGCTTGGCATGGAAGTGCAGATCGCCTCGGATGCCCAGCAGCAGCAGATCGGCAAGCCGCGCATCCTTCCGGTGCGGATCGATTTCGAGGGGCCGCTGACGGAGCCATTCGAGAATATCCTGCGGGACCTCCAGTACGGCCTGTGGCACTCGCCGGCTGACGACAGCGACTTGCTCAATCAGCTCCTCGACAGTCTGGATTCGAAGGAGAAAAAGCCGAAGATTCTGCCGCCTCCCCCGGAGCCCGACGTTTTGCCGCTCGATTCACCGCATTACATCGTCCGGGAGCCGGATCGGGAATTTCTGGCGGCTCTGGAGCGACAGGACAGCATTGTGCTGGTGAAAGGTGCGCGGCAAATGGGCAAGACCTCGCTCCTGGCGCGTGGGCTGCAGCAGGCGCGCGAGGCAGGCATCCGTGTCGCTGCCCTGGACTTTCAGAAGCTGAACCAGGTGAACCTGGCTGACATCGAGAGCCTCTACAAAGCGCTGGGTGGCATGATCGCCGACAGGCTCGATCTGGACGTTTATCCCGAGGAAGGATGGAAGCCACAGCACGCGCCGAGCGTGAACTTCGAGCGGTATATCCGCCGACAGGTACTGGGCAGGATGGAAGGCCACCTGATCCTGGCCATGGATGAGGTGGACCGCCTCTTCTCAGTCCCGTACGCAAGCGAGGTGTTCGGGCTTTTCCGCACGTGGCATAACGAACGCGCTCTGGATCCCGAAGGCCCGTGGAAGCGGCTGACCCTTGCCATTGTTTATGCGACCGAGGCGCACCTGTTCATCACGGACCAGAACCAGTCTCCGTTCAACGTGGGAACGCGCCTGGAGCTGCACGATTTCACCATCGAGCAGGTGGAGAAGCTGAACCATCTGTACGACGACCCGATCGGCACGCCGGAGGACATGAAGCGCTTCTACACGCTGTTCAATGGCCAGCCCTATCTCACGCGGCGCGGCATCCTGGATCTGAAGCGGGGCGAGACCATGGATGAGCTGGTCGTGGTTGCAGACACCGACGATGGTCCCTACGGCGACCACCTGCGGCGCATCCTGGTGCTGCTCGCGCGCGATCCCAGAATCCGCTCTGTGGTCGAGGGCCTCCTGCGCGGCGAGCCGATTCCCGACGCCAACAGCTTCTACCGGCTGCGCAGCGGCGGGCTGGTGGTGGGCGGCTCGGCACACGATGCCCGCTTCCGCTGTGGAATCTACCAATCCTACCTGGAACGTCACCTGGGCTGATGACTACGACCGAAACCATTCGCCAATCTGGACGCGCCTACTTCACTGTGGGCGGCACCATGCCCCCCAATGCGCCCAGCTATGTGGAGCGCAGGGCCGACGCCGATCTGTTCGGGCATCTCATGGAGGGACAATTCTGTTACGTTCTCACTTCCCGGCAGGTGGGTAAATCCTCGCTGATGGTGCGTACCGCTATTCGCCTCCGCGAGGCCGGGCGGCGCGTCGCCGTCCTCGATCTGACCAAGATCGGGATGAACCTCTCCGCCGAACAGTGGTACGACGGTCTTCTTGTTCAGCTCGGACGTGAATTCAGGCTGGAAGATGAGCTGGACGATTTCTGGGCCAGCAGTGATGCGGCGGTTCAGCGCATGGGCCCGATGCAGCGGTGGATGACCGCCCTGCGCCAGGTCATTCTTCCCTCCGTACCCGGCAACATCGTGATCTTCCTGGATGAGATCGACGCCGTTCGCGGTCTGCCCTTTGCCACTGACGAATTCTTCGCGGGCATCCGTCAGGTGTACAACAACCGCACCGAAGATCCGGAGCTGAATCGGCTCACCTTCTGCCTCATCGGCGTGGCCACGCCCGCCGATCTGATCCGCAACGTTTCCACCACGCCCTTCAACATCGGCAACCGCGTCGTCCTGACGGATTTCACTGAGCAGGAAGCCGAGCCTCTGATTCACGGACTCGACCGCGAGCCGGTAATGGGATTCCGGCTGCTGCGCCGCATCCTGTGGTGGACCAACGGGCACCCCTACCTCACCCAGCGCCTCTGCGCCAGCGTGGCCGCCGATCCGAAAGTCACCGCTCCGGGAGACGTGGATCGCATCTGCAATGACCTGTTCCTTTCTGCGCACGCCCGCGAGAGCGACGACAACCTGCTTTTCGTCCGTGAGCGCATTCTGCGCAAACGCAGCGAAGCCGAGCTCTCGGGGCTCCTCGATCTGTACGGTCTCATTCACGCCGGCAAACGTGTTCCCCCCGACGAGACCAACCCGCTCGTCGACGTGCTCCGCCTCGCCGGCCTGGTGACAGTCCGCGAAAGCCGCCTGATGGTCAGGAACCGGATCTACAACCACGTCTTCGACGAGCGCTGGATCCGTATCAACATGCCGGACGCAGAGCTGCGCCGGCAGCGCGCGGCCTACCGCAAAGGCATCCTGCGCACAGCGGCCCTCGCCGTGCTCGTTCTTCTCGTCATCGCCGGTCTGGTCCTCAAGAACCTTGGTGATCGCCAGGAGGTGGCCACACACAACTACGCCACGCACGTCATCCAGATCCAGCAGGCTTTCGATAGCGGAGACTATGCCTCCGCCGTGGAAGAGATGCGGGAGACCCAGCATCTGATTCGCACCGGTCCGTACTGGCTGGAACGGCAAATCTACAAGTCCCCTTATCTCACCACGCGTCTTCTGCCTCACATCCTGCGGCACCCGTATCTCTTTGCCATCCTGAATGGGTTCGATCAGAAGGTCGACGATCGCTTCGAATGGGACTATCTGCGCGCGCGTCTGTTCGGAGACGGTGCGTATTACTACATGGGCCACCGGAATGAGGTCCGCAGCGTTGCCATTTCACCCGACGGTGCCTGGGTGGCGACAGGCAGCGCCGATTCCACGGTGCGTATTTTCGACATCAACGGGTTCAACCAGGATTCGACAACCCACCCGACGCTGAAATGCGCGCTGGCGATCGTCGGCAGCCAGGCAACACAGAAGGGCGCGGCAGGCTACCTCTACATCCCGCGTGGCAGCGATGCGGCCTGGAGCATCAATCAGACGCTCGACAATGACCTGAACCACAATCTCGGTTTGGCCTCGCCGACGCAGAATCTGTCCGCCGCCGACCTGGCCCGGTTTCACCTGAGACCCTGGAATCCTCCGGGCATCCTGTCCGTGGCTTTTTCATCCGACAATGCCTGGCTTGCGATCGGGACGGGGACATGGAATTCACCCCAGAATCCCGGCACCGTGTATCTCGTGAGCACCGCTCCCCTCTGTTCGGGATCTGCTCAGGTGATCAGCGTTCCCACGCAGCACACCAGGGCGATCGATACGGTGGTCTTCCGTAACCATAGCCAGGAATTCGCTAGCACCAGCGAGGACAACACCGCCGAATTCTGGAATATTCTGCCCAGCGGGCAACTCCGGTCGGAAGGGACCATCGATGCTTCCGCCACTACGACCAAAGGCATGAACGCGGCCGCCTTCTCCCCCAAAGGGCATACCTTCGCAATGGCCTTTGGCGACGGCCATTTCTGCACAGTTCCCATTTCCGATGCCGGGCGTCCCCTGGGCGATTGCGCGAATCCTGTGGTGGCCGATGTCTCCGGTCTGATGTCGATGGCCTGGTACCCGAACCAACGCGACGACCTCATCCTGCTGGGTACGCGCGATGGGCGCGTGGTGCGGGCCGATCGGCAGGGGAATCGCTGGACCTTCAGCACTTTCCTCCAGACGGGCCAGGGCCTGGTGACTTCCCTCACCTTTTCGCGCGACGGTAAGCTGCTGCTCACGACCGGAAGCGATGGAACGGTTCTGGTCTGGAAGATGCTGCAGGATGAACACGACCCCAATATTTTGGCCGGCTACGGCGCCAGCCAGATGCTCAGCGGCGCCAAGGCGGTGGTGTACGCCGCAGCCATTACGCCCCGGGAGCGTCTCATTGTTTCCGGCGGCGCGGACAGCATCAGCGGCGCCACCGACGGACGGGTGTACTTCTGGAGGCGGCAGCCGGAGCCGGATGGGGCATTGAATCCAGTGTTGAAAGCCAGGGTCCTGTTTCCTCCTCCAGCTCTGCCTGAGGTGCAGGTACTGTGCGGAGGTCTGCGGCTCTCCGCTGCCGTCGAGCCTGCCTGGGCCTCCCAGCCTGCATTTCTCCGCACCTGTGGCTCGGTGCAGGCCCTGGCATATTCGCCCGACGGTGAGCGGATCGCCGGCATTGTGGGCGTCACCCAGGCAGACAACCTCGGCCTTCCGCGCAAGGACGACAACAGGCCGACGACCATCTTTATTGAACGGCTGACAAAAAGTCCCCTTGACACCAGAACCACGGACCCGGTTGCCGGCACTCCGATGCAGTATCCGGAAAAACCGGTCGGCGAGCCGGTCCTTTTGCCAGGAATTCGCGGTACTGGCGTCGCCCTGGCCTGGTCGGGAAACTATCTGGCTGCCGCCGAGAACAACAGGCACGGCTACTGCGGAACGGTCGAGCTCTGGGATATGAGCGGAAGTTCTCCTGTTCCTGTGCCGCTTGCCATGCCGCCCGAGCTCAGTGCGAACTGCGTTCAGGATCCACAGCAGCACAATACCGTCCAGTCGCTGGCATTTCTGCGGGATGGAACGCTGGTTGCCGGGCTCAACCAGTCGATCGCCGGCCAGTCGAAGGCGATGATGGTTTTCTGGAATCCAGCTCAGTCAAAGAACAGGTGGGCGATCGTGCAGTTCGCAGATCTCGGGTTCAGCAGCTACAGGAAGAACTTCTCGCTGACGGGCCTTGCGTTTTCTGTTGATAGCCAGTGGATGGCCGTGTGCGGATCGGAGAACACAGTCCAGGTATGGAACCTGCCCGCCCGTCTGTGGCAGGCCGGAGTGGCCGCGAAGTCCCTTTCCCTGGAGAAGAGCCTGAACGGCACGGAATTCTCCTCTGCGCACCATCCTTCCGGCGGGTTGCAGGGCCAGTGCTCTGCGGTCGCGTTCTCGCCGGATGGCCGTTGGATGGCCGCCGGCACCCGCTCCTACGATGTTGCCGTGTGGTCCACCGATGACTGGACCTGCGTGGAAGGCGAAGCGGTGAAGGGCTCTCTGGTCGAAACCAGCGGCGCACAAACCCTGTCCGGCCAGATCTACTACGTGCCTTCTCCGCCCATGGCCAATGCTGCCATCAACACCATTACCTTTTCTCCGGACAGCCGCAGGCTGGCCTACGGGACTGCGGACTCAAAGATCATTCTGTGGCATGTAGTCGCCCAGACTCCGCTGCCCGTCATCAATGTCCACTCCGGCGGTGTACTGTCTCTCGCCTTCTCGCCGAACGGCCAGTGCCTGGCTTCCGGCAGCAGCGATCAAACGCTGCGCTTTAGCTGCCAGGTCGACCCGGCGGTTCTCGAGAGACTCCAGGGCATCAACTTCATTGCGAACCAGACCTCATCCGGAATCCCGCTTCCTGCCTCAGACCGGCCGGAGGATCAGGACTGGATTCAGTTCGCCCAGTAAACCGGGCCGGACGGAATTGTGACGATGCACAGCCAGTCCGTAGCGATCGTATGCGAGCGCCTGAAGAGGCATCAGGCGCCGCAGTTGGGATCGACGTTCCAGTTTCCGGGTCCGTACCAATCGTTGACAAGTGTTCCCATCAAATCGACGTTGGACTGATCCTCAAACGCAAAGATCATCATGCCGGCGTACTCGTTTTTCTTGAGCCAGGCGACGTCGCTTGCCGGGTCGGGTGAAGGTTGCCCCGACCAGAAGCCCAGCGAGAGTTGCTGTTTCCGCAAATACTGGCTATATGGAAGCAGCCGGCTGCCTGGGTTTCCGCCATAGCTCATTTCCCAACCATAGGTCAGGTTGTCTTCAAGGGTTTTGCCTTGCCACGGCATACCGAAGTACTGAAGGTCCTGAAACAAGGCCTTTGTGATTACCAGCTCCGGCATCATCTGCCGCATCAACGTGGTCACCATTGCCAGGGACGTAGTTTGCGGGCTTCCCTTACTGTATTCATCGTCGATGTCGATGCCGTCGAGTCCATACGGTTGCACCACCGCGGTTTGCAGATAGCTTGCGAAGTTCGATGCGTCCTGTTCTGTCTGGAATTCGGACCAGCCCACCTGGCTCCACCCGTTTCCGATGGTGAGGAGGACGGTAATGCCTTTATTTTGGAGAAACCGGACAGAGCCGTCATCGAGCAGCTGCTGGATATTCGGATTAAACGGCTTGTCTGTAGGCGGATCGTTGTTGTTCGCCCGCAGGTAGGGCAGGACGTTGGTGCAGTAATTTGCGGCAAAGATACAGACGATATCAATCGCTGGGCTGCCGTCGGCTAAGACATAACAGGCGACTGATCTGAATTGTTCAGAGGTGTGCGGGTTGATATACGCAGTGGTCAGGCCGTTCCTTTGGTAGGAGTCGCATTGCGGCGCACTGCCGAACCAGGGTTGCCCGGCAAAGAACACAGCGTCACCCGCATTAAAGCTGCGACCCGGATTGCCTCCCGTCGGCTCCAGATACAGCGGCTCTCTGCAGAAGAAGAAAAAAGTGATGGCTGGATTGCGCAGAGCGATCCGTTTCGCCATTTCCGGCGTGCAATTCGGAACCTGAGCGATCAGACTGCTCCAATCCGCTCCCTTGTACATCGCAACGTTGGCTGACTTGCTCCAGGGCATAATTCATCTCCTTCGAGAGTAAAAGTGCTCTGATTGACATAGAGGCCACCTTATGAGCAGCTGGTCAAAGCCAGCCATGGCCTTTTCGGATTTTGCTGCCGGGCCATGTCCTGCTCGAATTCCAGATGCCTTGGCTTCGTCCGCTTCAACGCAGCAAAAGATTTGTGCCTCCGAGTGTCTTTTCCTGCACGTCCTGCCGTCTATCCACGTCGTATTCTCATCCGGACGAACAGCGTGGGTCACGTCAGTTCGCGGCGAGATGATGTTCTCGCCTCAACGCGCCGGATCCATTCCGCGATATGACTGGCCGCCTTCATTGCTTCTTTGCTCGACTCCTCACCGTTGTCAGGACGCACGGCTTTTGGTTGCTCGGCGTCGCGCTCGCCACCCAGTTCGCCAGGAACCACGAGAAGTCCGTCGTCGTCTGGCAGTCGAAGAACACCTTGTCGTCCGCCCGATTCCAGACCGTCAGATATGCCGTCCCGCTGGAGAACGTCACGTATCCGAAGCTGTTCCGCGGGCTCAGCGCGTTCGCTAGTGAGTTGGGATTATTCCCGATCGACGCCACCGAATGGCACGACATGCAGTTGGATTTGATCCCGACTACCGGCGCGGGCAGTCCCGTCTCCAGATACGGGTTGTAACACTGCGTGTTCGTGCCCCTTGGGCTGTTCGGCGGATTCTCCGTCATGGAGTAGCCCGTGCACATAGCATAATGATTGAAGGGCGCGGGCATCGTGCTCGGCGGCGCGCCGTACGGGAACGGCTGATCGTAATTCCACCAGAATGTCTGCCAGGTCCAGTTGCTGTTCTCCTTCGTGCTCACGTGCATCCCGACCAGAATCGCGTAATCCCCTGCCTGGATGTCGCATGGATTCACCCCGAGCTGTGAGCAGACACCCTGTGCGTCTTGCGCCGTCAGTTGATAGTTATAGAACTGGTTCACCGAAACCATGCCGTTCGCTTTCGTATTCGTGCCAAAACACGTCAGGTTGCCTGGATTCGGCGCCGTCCCGGTGCTCACCACCACGCACTGCTTCCAGGTTGTGGGATCGGGATACTGCGGATTGGTCGAGTTGCTCGGTCCCGTCGTCAAATCCCCCAGCCAGTACTTGACCGTAGTCAGCCCATTGTCATGGTCCGGGCCGTTCACAAACTGGTAGACGGGTTTCAGACTGATCGACGGCGGGGTGAATGCCTGAATCACCCGCTGCGAGACGGGCTTCAGCCCCCAGTTCGCCTGCAGGTTCCAGATCGTCGTCGGATTCTGATAATTGTGCGACCATACGGACTGCGCGTAGTCGGCGTTGAACATCGTTGTCACCAGCACCTGCGCGTGGATGTCTACCGGGGCTCCCGCCGTCAGGCCCAGCGGCTGAATATGGAACCGGCGATGGTGGAACTGCTCCGGCAACTGGAATTCATGCGTGGGCTGCCCATTCGATTGCAGCATCCTCAGAGCATTCGCGTTTGGTGGTCCGTTCTGCACTTCAGTGTTGTTGTACCAGGTCTCGTAGATCGGCAATCCGGCGCTCTGCTGGGTGATCGCCGTCAGCCCCGCCCATAGGTCCCATCCATGCTGCCGCATTGCTATAGTGTTGCCCGATGCGATCCAGCCGTTAATCGTAGTGGCCGGATAGGGAAAGCCCGGCATCTGGATCGGCTGTGGATTCACGCCTGGCGCAGCCAGTACCGCCTGCGGCGTCAGCGCCCGGTAGTATCCTGCTGCAAACAAAGCTATCGTCGTGAGCGCCATCAGCGCCCAGGTCCGTTTCGAAATGTTCATACATATCCTCCGTCGTGTTCGTTCTGATCTGGGGAATCCATCTGCTGCCTGGGCTTGGCTTGGCAGCAGAAACACGACAGATTTACTTTTGATAACCGCCCGCAATCCAGTCTCTGAATAGCTGGATCTGCGATCCCGGCCATGGTCCGCTCGGTGGCATTTGCGGTGGAGTGCTTCCGTCCAGGTGGTTCAGCACATTCTGCGCGTTAGTGGGCATTGACATGTAGCTGTATTGCGTCAGCAATACCCCGCGTCGGCCCATGCAGGATATGTCTCCTGGCGTGAATAAAGGAACAATGCCTTTTGCAAAGGAAACAACGCTCGCCATTATAACCTCCCTGGTTCCTGTGCTTCGCAGGCATCGACTTTCTTACTGATACGCACAAATCGAGGGAATATGGAAGTGTTATTGCGACTGCGTCTGGCTTCTCTCAGCCAGGATTTCCATTATGGCTTCCTGGAGGAGTCATTATACACGGTAGCGCTTCCGGTGCAAGAGCAAAGTAATTACGGGGTACTGATTCAGTTTGAGTATTGTTTTGCAGGGGCCCGGCTTTACAGCTTGCGGAAAGGTTTCGTAGGGAGCCCTGTATCAGGGCACGACTTTAGTCGTGCCGTAACAATCGCAAAATCAATCCGGCCTTTAGGCCCTGAGGGAAGATTCTTGCAATCTTCACTTGTCCTTCCTCCTTTTTCCGCAGCCTGTTGAGCCGGGCCGCAAGTTGCTCTCAATGAGGGGGGCTTCAGCCCCAGAGGGATGGTTTCTTTCAAACTGACCCAGTACCAATTACGGGGCTCAAATTCCCAGTTGATTTCAAGAAGCGCCGAACAAGCGGTGTTGGGCCGAGGGCTCGCTTTGGCGATTAACTCGTCTTCTGATGAAATCCCGCTTTGTTGTTCTAATCGATTTGCATCCAAAATGCTCAGTGTTGATTCTCCATGCCCGTCAAAACCAAATTGCCCTGGAGCGCCGTACTGTTCGTTCCGAAAGAGCGAAGTCTGTTTGTGCTGAGCCAGGCAGTACAGCGGTGCCGTGGCTGCGATCTTTACCGAAACGCGACGCAGGCGGTCTTCGGCGAAGTGGAGTCGCACACTGCGGCGCGGCAGCCGAAGGTCGATCTGATGATGATCGGCGAGCAGCCGGGAGACTCCGAAGATAAGGAAGGCCATCCGTTCGTTGGCCCGGCGGGACGGCTGCTCGACAAATGCCTGGAAGAGGCAGGCATCGACCGCCGGCGGGTCTGCGTAACAAACGCGGTGAAGCATTTCAAGTGGGTGCCGCGAGGGAAGCGGCGCATCCACAAAAAGCCGAGCCTGCGGGAGATTCATGCATGTCGGCCGTGGCTGGATGCGGAACTGGAGACCGTGCGGCCAAAGGTAATTGTGTGCCTCGGGGCTACCGCGGCCCAGGCGCTGCTGGGCTCCGGATTCCGCTACCGCGGCCCAGGCGCTGCTGGGCTCCGGATTCAAGGTCACGCAGGCGCATGGGCAGGTGCAGCACGCCGACGGACTGCCTCCCGTGGTGGCAACGTGGCATCCGTCGGCGATCCTGCGGGCACCGACCGAGGAAGAGCGGCACAGCCAGATGCGGGTGCTCATTGAGGATTTACGCGAGGCGGCGCGGGCAGCGCAGAAGGATAGACTTCGAGCGGCTGGTGACAGAGGTGAAAGAGGGCGTCGTGAACGACTGCTTCGGTCCGGTTAAGACTGAATGCTCCCAGGACGAATTGCCACTGGATCCAGACTCTGCGACTGTGCTGCTGGGGTTGAAACGAAAGTCAAATAGATCCGAGCTGCTTTTC
>JASHRH010000125.1 GCA_030037475.1 Acidobacteriaceae bacterium | reverse complement strand
TGCAGGGCAGCTTCCGCGTCGCCCTGGCTGAGCAGGTCCGTGCCGCTGAGATTGGTGCCGGCGCCCGCGCCCGCGGTGGTGCCGCCGTCGTAGGTCGTGCTGCCAACCTCGGCGGTGACCTGGGTGCCTGTAGCCGACGTCGTGGCGGACGTGCCCACGCTGTCCTCGCTCAGGTTGCCTGTGGTGACCCCGTAGTTGTAGCTGCCGCCCGAGGTGCCGTCACTGGTGTAGATGTTCACCGCGCTGGCGCTCGCCGGCGTCTCCTCGGCATTGCTGGCCGTGACGGAGAGCACTTCATCCGCGCTGCCTCCGCCGCTGGGCGTGATGGAAACCACCCCGGCCGCGACCGAGACCGTGTAGGTCGATCCAGTGGTGGCACCGAGGCCGGCGGTCAGGGCCGTGCTCAGCGACTGCGCCGCCGCGTTGGCTGTGGCCTGGTCCTCGCTGGCCAGCCCGCTGTAGTCGCCGAGGTTCACGATCTGCGTGCCTGCGTTCGTGCCGCCCGTGGAGGAGATCGTGATGGAGCCGTTCAGCGTGTCGCCCTGGGTGAGAGTGACCTGCAGCGGATCGCCGGCTGCGGTCTGGGTGAAGTCCGCATCCGTCAGACTCGTCGCCGATCCGGTGCCGGAGGTGAAGACCTGGATGCCGTTGTACTCCGTCGTGCTGCCGATGGTGCCGATCTGGGTGAGAATGTCCTGATATTCCTGATCGGCCGCGCTGAGCTGCGAACTCGACAGCGTGCCGCCGCCCGCCTCGGTGGCCAGGGTGACGGCGCGGTTCAGCAGGTTCGTGACCTGGGAGAGAGCGCCATCGGCGACCTGGAGGAAGCCGACACCGGCGCTGGCGTTGCTGGAAGACTGGTCGAGAGCGGCGGAGTTCGCCGCCAGGCCGTCCGCAATGGACAGGCCGGCCGCGTCGTCGGCGCCGGAGTTGATGCGCGAACCGGACGAAAGCTGCTGCAGAGTGGTCTGCAGACTGGCCTGCGTCTGGTTCAGATCGTTCTCGGCATAGACCGCCGAGATGTTGTTCAGGACTCCCAATGCCATAACGATGTTCTCCTGTTCTGAAGTTGGGTTCCTGAACGGAGCGCCGGCCAGGGCCGGACGCTCCCGGGAACCGCTGGACTCATTGGCTTCATCGGCGCGGGGCCAGCGCGCTTTACGCCCGACGACGGGTTTGGCAGTCGGCGTGCGCAGGGTTCGTAATCCATAATCGGCAGCGGCAATCAACAGCGGAAAGTGAACTTCCGCCGTGGCTCACCGGAAGATCGATTCACGCCGATAACGTTCCTGGCGGAACAGGGAGGCGCCGGGCGATGATCCAGCTGACGCGGCTGAATGGCAATCCGCTGGTGGTGAACAGCGACCTGATCAAGTATGCCGAGGCGTCGCCGGACACCGTGCTGACGCTGGTGAACGGGGAAAAGATCGTCGTGCTGGAGAGCTGCGCGGAGGTGGTGCGCCGCACGGCGGAATACCGCGCGCAGGTTTTCGGCGCGGCGGCGGCGGTGTGGCTGCCGTCGGTGGAAGCCGCGCGGGCAGCGGACCTGATCGCCGCGGAACGGGCGGAGGAAGCTCGCAACGACGCGCAGGATCCGCGCGCCAGGCGGGACTGAAACGGGACGGGACGCATGGATACAGGCAGCCTGGGAGGAATTCTGCTGGCGCTGGCGGGCATTCTGGCCGGCCTGCTGCTCGAGGGCGGGCATCTGGGCCAGGTGCTGCAGCCGACAGCCGCCATGATCGTCTTCGGCGGCACACTGGGCGCGGTGATGCTGCAGTTTCCGCTGAAAACCGTTCTCGCGGCGGCGCAGCGGCTGGTTCGGCTCTTCCTGCATCGTTCCGACGCCGGCGAAAGCCTGCTGCGCCAGATCGTCGCCTTCGCCAACAAGGCGCGGCGCAACGGGATCATCTCGCTCGACCCGGATCTGCCCCGGATCGGCGATCCGTTCCTTCGCCAGGCGCTCACGCTCGCGGTGGACGGCACCGAGCCGGCGGAGTTGCGTCGCATCATGGAAGTGCAGATGGAGAACACAACCGAGAACGAGGCGCGCATTCCGGCGGTTTTCGAGTCGGCGGGAGGATTCTCGCCGACCATCGGCATCATCGGCGCGGTGATCGGGCTCATTCAGGTGATGCAGCACCTCGACCACATGTCGGAGGTGGGGCGCGGCATTGCCGTGGCGTTCGTCGCGACGATTTACGGGGTGGGCGCGGCCAACATCTTCTTTCTGCCCGCCGCGGGCAAGCTGCGCCAGCGCGCGCGCGACGAGCAGCGTCTGCGGGAGATGGCGCTGGAAGGCGTGATCTCCATCATCGAGGGAATGAACCCGCGCATGATCGAGGTGAAACTCGAAGGCTTCCGGGGCGGCGTCGCGAGGGAGGCAGGACAACGGGCATGAAAGAGAAGATGAAGCTGGCCGAGCACGTGCACCGCGACCGCTGGCTGGTGTCCTATGCGGATTTCATCACCCTCATGTTTGCGTTTTTCGTGGTGCTGTACGCGAGCTCACAGACGGACCAGATCAAGCAGAAGCAGATTGCACAGTCCATCGAGTCGGCCTTTCAGGCGCTGGGGCTCTTTCCCTCCTCGATTCCCTCTGCGCAGAATTCCGGCGCGCTGGCGGATGCGCAGGAGGCCGCGGCGCCGGTGAACGTAATTCTTGGCGACGACCTGTCGGCGTCGCCACAGGTACAGCAGGATCTGCGACAGCTCCAGGCGAAGCTGACTGGGATGCTGTCGAACCAGGTGGCCCAGCATGTGGTGGCGCTGCGCCTGGGACGCGACGGCCTCACCATCTCCCTGCGCGAGGCGGGCTTTTACGACAGCGGCTCGGCGGTGCCGCACGCCTCGTCAAAAGCCACGCTGGACAGGATTGCGGCGACGCTGGCGGCGGAGCCCTACGACCTGCGCATCGAGGGACACACGGACAACGTGCCCATCCACACGGCGCAGTTCGACTCCAACTGGGAGCTCTCGACGGCGCGGGCGACCGAGATGGCGAAGATTCTGATCGTGGAGCACGGCATCGCGGCAGGGCGGCTGTCGGCGGCGGGTTACGCGCAGTATCATCCCGTGGCCAGCAACGATACTGCGGAGGGACGCGGCGAGAACCGGCGGGTGGACATCATCGTGCTGCCGCGGATCAGCGTTCTGCCGGCGAAGAAGGCGCAGCCTTGAGGGAAGGTCCGCCCGTCCCCGGCATTAACTGAATCCCAGCACCGGATGCGGCACGTAGGGCTCTTCGAGCCAGGCGATTTCCTCAGGCGTCAGCTTCACGTCGAGCGCGGCGACTGCGTCATCGAGGTGATGCGGTTTCGTCGCGCCAACAATGGGCGAAGCAATGCCTGGTTTCGCCAGCATCCACGCGAGCGCCAGCGTCGCCTGCGGCGTGTCACGCTTCCTGGACAGCTCCGTCAGCCGGTCGACGATCCTGCGGTCGGCTTCCTCGGTCTTCGCGTACATTCGATTGCCAAACACGTCGGTCTCGACGCGCCTGGTCTGTTCGCTCTGCCACGGGCGAGCCAGACGGCCACGGGCAAGCGGACTCCAGGGAATGAGCCCGATGCCCTCTGCGCGGCAGAGCGGGATCATCTCGCGTTCCTCTTCCCGGTAGATCAGGTTGTAGTGGTCCTGCATGGAGACAAAGCGCGTCCACCCGTGCAGGTCCGCGAGATAAAGCGCCTTCGCGAATTGCCAGGAGTACATCGACGACGCGCCAATGTAGCGGACCTTCCCGGCTTTGACTGCATCGTGCAGCGCTTCGAGCGTCTCCTCGATTGGCGTTTCGTAGTCCCAGCGGTGGATCTGATAGAGATCGACGAAGTCGGTCTGCAGCCGTCGCAGGCTTTCCTCCAGCTCGTGAAGGATTGCTTTACGAGAGAGCCCTTTTCCATTCGGCTCATCGCGCATGAGGCCATTCACTTTGGTGGCGATGACGACCGATTCGCGGCGGATGTTGGCGCGTTTGAGGAAACGCCCAAGCACCTCCTCGCTGGCGCCGCCGGAGTAGACATTCGCCGTATCGAAGAAATTGATGCCGAGGTCGAGCGCCTGGCGGAAAAAAGGCTGGCTCTGTTCCTCATCGAGCGCCCAGGCCTGACGGCCGGGCTTGAGGTCGCCGATCGGCGCGCCATAGCTCATGCAGCCGAGGCAGATGCGGGAGACTTTCAGGCCGGTCTTGCCGAGATTTACGTAGTCCATGACGGCTCCTGAAGACGAAGAAGGAAACGGATTATGGTAACGCACGCAGGCGGCGGGAGCTTCTCTTCACTAAGAGGACGAAGAGGAGAAAAACGATTCAGACGCTGAGAAGATTTTAAGATCGAAAAGAATGGCGTCGCGCAAAACCATGAATAGCAAAACTGGCGTGCCGAGAAAACCCCGGCGGCAGAACGCGGCACGGCGGCTGCGTGCTCTCTACCACCGGCTGGTGGAGTGCTTCGGCCCGCAGCAGTGGTGGCCGGCGAAGAGCGCCTTCGAGGTCGTGGTGGGCGCCTGTCTGACGCAGAACACGGCCTGGACCAGCGTGGAGCGGTCGATTGCGAATCTGGAGGCGCGCGGCGCGCTGACGCCGGCGGGGCTGCGGGCGATCGATGAAGAGGAGTTGCGTGAGCTGATTCGGCCGTCGGGATTCATGCTGCGCAAGGCGACGGCTTTGAAGGCCTTCGTCGCGTTCCTGGACGCGAACTACGGCGGCTCGATGGAACGGCTGCGGCGTGCAGCGGCTGCGGATCAGACGCGCATCCGCGGAGAGCTGCTGGCGTTGCCGGGTGTCGGCGAGGAGACCGCAGACGCAATCCTGCTGTACGCACTGGGCGCCCCGGCGATGGTGGTGGATGAATATCTGCGGCGAGTGACGGTACGCCACGGTCTCGTGCCGGAGAAGGCGAAGTACCGGGAGATTCAGGCGCTGGCTGAGGAAGCGTTTGCGGAAGGTACCAGGCGCGAGAGCCGCGAGGGATTAGCGCGGCATTACAACGAGTTCCACGCGCTGGTGGTGCAGGTTGGCAAGGCGCACTGCGGCCGTGTGGCACGCTGCGAGGGTTGTGCTCTGGAAATGGATTTGAAGAAGCGAAGAAGCTAGCGCAGCCTTGTCGTAACCTCAGGCCGGATGAGATAAAGAAAGAGAACCGCGTTGATCACGACCATAGCAATCCAGTCGATCTGATGAAAGTGAATCAGCGTCCACAGGCCCCACAGCGCGGAAAGAAAGACGGTTGCCAGCGTGAGCGCCCAACCCCAGCGGCGCAGGCGAATCAGGCCATGGCCGCCCAGCGCGAACGCCACGCAGAATGCCAGAAAGACGTGCGGAAGCCTGTGCAGGCTGACGCCCAGCAGGCACATCAGGCAGAGGAAGAACATCCAGAGGCCGATGGCGGCGACGCCGGGAAGCAGTTTTGCGCGCTCGCCGGGATCCGGCGCAGACTGCTTGTCCGGGCTCATCGAGAGATGCCGTCAAAGTGGAGTGGGATCACACCAGCATCATAACGTGTGCAGGTAAGCGAGCAGGTCCTGGAGCTGCTGCTCGCTGATCTGATTGCCGAAGCCAGGCATGATGCCGTGCCCGTCCATGATCGCAGCCGAAACACGCGCGTCGTTGGCCGGCGCGCCGCTGGGCAGATATTTCCTCTGATACATGGCGTAGAGGCTCGGCCCATGCAGATCGCCGGTGTGGTCGGCGTAGTGGCAACGGGCGCAGTCCTGCTGGTAGACCTGATAGCCGCGGTATTCCTGCGGGGTGAGCTGGCTGATCGGTTTAGCGGGCGGGTACGACGGCTTGCATCCGGCGAGCAGCGCGGCTGCGACGATCATCGCGGCAGCAAATGCTTGTTTCGCAATCGACATACCCCTCCCTTTGCCGGCTGCTGGCGGCTGATCCCTACACCCTAAACCTTGTCTCACTCGTCCTCTGCGATGGCCGTCACAATCTGGTCGATGGCCTTGCTTGCCGCGTTGCCGGAAGGGTTGTGGGCGTCGCAGAGGACTGAGAAAACCAGCGTGCGGCCGCTGCGCGCGATCAGGTATCCGCTGAGCGTGCTCGCCTCGCCGAGTGTGCCGGTCTTGGCAGAAACATGGCCGCGCAGCAGACCAGTCGTGAATCGATCGGCGAGAGTGCCATCGACTCCGCCTACGGGCAGCGAGTCGCGATAAAGCTGTCCCCACGGCTGATGCTCGGCATACACCAGCAGCGTGGTGGCTGCGCGCGGAGTGATCAGGTCAGCATGCGACAGGCCGGAGCCGTCCACGAAAACAAAATCGTCAGGATCGATTCCTGCGTCCTGGGTGAGAAACGCGCGCACCACACGCGCGCCCTGAGCAATCGATCCGTCATCCGCTTCGAGCCGGCCCAGCAGGCGCAGATACAGCTCGGCGTGCAGGTTTTGGCTCACCTTCAGCGTCACGGGGACATCTTCGCTGAGCGGTGGCGAGACGTGTGTGGCCAGCACGCGCAGGCCGGTTTCCGGCTGTCGAATCGTGGTGAGGTCCAGCGGATGCAGCACGACGGGCTGATCGACTTCGGTGTCGAAGTCCCGGGTGTCGATGTCCTCGCGATGCTGCGCCATGGCCTTGCCGGTAATTTCCACGCCATGGGCCAGCAGCATTTGGCGCAGGGCGATGGCGGCGAACTGCGCAGGGTCCTGAACAGCAAGCCTCTCGTGCATACCGCTGGGGCTGATCGAGCCGTAGAGGCGAATGGTGAGGCTGCCAGGGCCACGATCGATCCCGTAGCTGGGTTGTTCGTCGCCAGCGGCAGTGGTCAATGAGTTCTCGAGAACGTAGTACGGGACGTCGGGATTCCATGTGACGACGGTGGGCAGATTGTTGGCCGAAGGCGCGACGTTCAGGAAGACAATGTTGTCGTTGATGGTGAGCGCGGAGACGGGCGCTCCGTAGTCCCACTGGAGATCGTCCCAGGCCCAGTCGCCGCCGTATGGCTCCCATGGAAACCAGGCGTCGTTGCCGATAATGTCGCCCTCGATGCGATGAATGCCGCCGGCGACGATCTGATCGGCGAGGCTCTGCAATGCCTGAAGCGGCGGGTACGGCCGCTCGGTGCGGCCGTCGTACGGATAAGCGCGGCCCGACATCGTGGGATCGCCAACGCCAAGAATCTCCAGGTTACCGCGCAGCGTGCCGTTCTCCACCGTCCCGGAGGTGACGACATCCGTGGTCCAGGTCACGTTGGAGGGCAGCAGCGCCAGCGTAGCGGCCGTCGTGAAGAGCTTCGCATTCGAAGCCGGCTCGAAGTATTGCCCGTCGTTGAGCGCATAGACGAGACGCCCCTTCGCGGTGACAACCGAGATGCCGAAGTGCGCGCGGGAGACAGCCGGATCGGACAGGATGGCGCGGATTTGCGCGGTGAGCGAACGTCGGCGGTGATGGCGATGGTGCCGCAGAGCCGCGCCGGCCGGATTGGCCGCCACAGCAGCGAGGGCCAGAAGCGCAACCAGACGAAGGACAGCCGAAAGAGTGCGCCGGGGTGCGGATGCGTGTCGCAATTTCCTGGAGTGTAGCATCGCGAATATGGCTTTTGTGCGTCGTCCGCGAGCAACCTGGAAATTGCGCCGCCGCTCGCTCGAACTGGGCAAGTACACGCTGGTCATGGGTGTGCTCAACGTCACGCCGGACTCCTTTTCCGACGGCGGGGTGTTTTTCGGCACCAAAGCCGCCACGGAGCGCGCGCTGGCGATGCTGGATGAGGGTGCGGCGATCGTGGACATTGGCGGCGAATCCACGCGGCCCGGCGCGCAGCCAGTAAGCGCGCAGGAAGAAATGGATCGCGTGCTCCCGGTAATCGAGGAGGTGCTGCGGGCGCATCCGGAATGCGTGGTTTCCGTCGACACCTACAAGGCGGCGACTGCCCGGGCCGCCGTGCGCGCGGGCGCGGAAATTGTGAACGACGTGAGCGGCCTTACGTGGGATGAGGAAATGGCTGAGGCCTGCGCGGAGCTGCGCTGTGGCGTAGTAGTGATGCATACGCGCGGACGGCCCTCGGAATGGAAAACCCAGCTGCGGCCTGACCCGGAAGAGGTACTACCGATCGTGCGTGACGGGCTGAAGCACCGGCTCATGCATGCGCTCGCGGCGGGAGTGGAGCGGGAGCGGGTTGTGCTCGATCCGGGTTTCGGCTTCGGCAAGGTCGCGGAGGACAACTATCCTTTGCTGGCGCGCCTGGACGAGTTGTTGGCGCTTGGCCAGCCGCTTGTGGCGGGTTTGTCGCGGAAATCGTTCCTGGGACAAACACTCGCTGGACCGGGCACGTCAGCCGGCGCTGCTGTGCTGGTGCGGGGGCGCGGGAATGCCACGCTGGCCGCGACCACGGCAGCGATTCTGGCGGGGGCCAGTGTGGTGCGCGTGCATGAGGTGCAGCCAACGGTGGAAGCCGCGCGCATCGCGGACGCGATTCTGGCTGCGCCCGGCGTCGGCGAGGCCATGTAGGATCGCTGACCGGGTGGATGCGCAGCGGGAACGTTCAGGCAGTGACGCGGAAGGAAGCGCCGGCATCGGTCGACGCGACCGGCGAATCGGCGTCGTCGGTAGTGGAGAACCTCCGGCGATCCGGCTCCGACGACTGATCCTCAGCCGCGGATTCTGCGTCGCCGGTCTCGAACTCTTCTTCGGGTGGCGCGACCTCCTCCACAAACCGGCGGCGTCGCCGGGCGGAGTTTTGCCAGGCCGGATTGGCATTACCATCCAGCCCATCGATGCGCCAGATGCGATCCACTTCCACCGCCGCAGCCTCCCTCTGTAGAGCACTTCGGCGCAGGGTGAGGCAGACTTGAGACGATGCCGCGCAAGTGGAGGGCCATTGGGCCGGTCATGACCTGATGCGGTGCATCCCTCGTTGCTCCGGTGCGGGTATTCTGGAGCGAGCATTCACTGTATGGGCCGCATTCGCGTTCTCTCCGATCAGGTTGCCAATCAGATTGCCGCCGGCGAGGTGGTCGACCGGCCCGCGTCCGTGGTGAAGGAACTGCTGGAGAATGCGCTGGATGCAGGCGCGACACGCATCCGCATCGAGGTGGAAGCCGGCGGGCGCAGGCTGATCCGCGTGGCCGACGACGGCTGTGGCATGTCGCGCGACGATGCGCTGCTGGCCTTCGAACGCCACGCCACGTCGAAAATCCGCACCAGCGACGATCTGCTCCAAATCGCCACACTCGGCTTTCGCGGCGAGGCGCTGCCGTCGATTGCCTCCATCTCGCGGCTGGAACTGACCACGCGTCCGGCAGATCAGCCCACCGGGACACGCGTGGAGATCGCTGGCGGCAAGGTGCTCGCCGTGGAAGACGCCGGAGGGCCGTCGGGCACCACGCTTGCTGTGCGCGATCTGTTCTTCAACACCCCGGCGCGGCGGAAATTCCTGCGCGCGGAAATGACGGAGCTGGCTCACGTCACGGCGCTGGCGACGCATTACGCGCTGGCGCATCCTGAGATGCACTTCGAACTGCACTCCGCCACGCATGCGCTGCTGACCGCGCCGCCAGTGCGCGAGCTCTCCGAGCGCATTTACCAGATCTTCGGCCGCGACACGCTCGACCAGTTGTTGCCGCTCGCGGCGGAGCGCCGCTTCGAGCATGCCGGACTGCCCGAGCCTCCGCCGTGGCGGCGCGACGAGGATTATCGCCCGCCCGATCCGGGTTTTCTGCGCGTCAGCGGTTTCGTCTCGAAGCCTGCGCTGCAAAAGCTGAATCGCAACTCGATCTACATCTTCGTGAACCAGCGGCTCATCCGGGATCGGCTCGTCCTCCACGCCATCATCGAGGCCTACCGCAACATCATTCCGCCGACGTCCTTCCCGGTGTTGCTGCTCTTCCTCGAGATGCCGCCGCATGAGGTGGACGTAAACGTGCATCCGGCGAAGACCGAGGTGCGCTTCCGTCAGCAATCGCTGGTGCACGATTTTGTGCGTGAGAGCATCCGGACAGCGCTGATGAAAGCGCGTCCGGCGGCCAGCTTCGTCGAAGCGCTCACAGCGAGTCCGCGCGCTTCGTCCTCGCTCGTGCCCGAGGTTGGCGAAAGCGAGATGCCCGGTTCCGAGCCGTCGCCGCAGGTCGAGGATGTCGAGACGTTCGCTTTGCGTGCTCCGCTACCGAAACCGGAGGAGGTGCGGCTGCCCTTCAACGGACTGCCGGGCTCGCCGCCGGCGGACCCTCCCGGTGGAACGCCGCCGGTGTCGGCTATGGACGCGCCGCCGGTCGCCAACGGCCACTCCTGCTCGCAGCAGATTCTGCCCGAAGGCGCGGAGGCTGCGCCGAGCCTTGCCTCGCTCGCCTCGCTCAAGCCATTGGGGCAATTGCGCGAGTCGTTCATCCTGGCGGTGAACGATGAAGGGCTTTGGATCGTCGATCAGCACGTTGCCCACGAGCGCGTGCTCTTCGAGAAGATCCTGCGCGAGCGCCAGGTGGAGCGCGTGGAGCGGCAGCGGCTGCTCATGCCCATGCTGATCGATCTGCTGCCGCAGCAAATGGCGGTCTTCGCCACTCTGGCCGAGGAACTGGAACGCAACGGCTGCGAGGTGGAACCGTTTGGTCCGCACACCATCGCCATCAAAGCCGCACCAGCGGGGCTTGCAGGCACGGAGTTAGAGCGGATGATCTTCGAAGTGCTGGAGCAGCCGGGTTCGGCCTCGCAGTCCGAGAATCTGGAAACGGCGCGCACGCGGATCGCGGCCTCGATCGCCTGCCACGCCGCCATCAAGGTGAACATGCCGCTGGATGCGGCGCGGATGGAATGGCTGCTGGCCGAGCTGGCGCGCACCGAGCATCCCATGAGCTGTCCGCACGGTCGCCCCATTGCTTTACGATATTCATGGAAAGACATTCAGCGGGCTTTTCAGCGTATCTAGCCTTGTCATCCTGAACGGAGTTCGGCGCGGTTGCGCGACGAACGAAGGACCTGCACTTCCAACCAGAAACGTCAGCCGGAACAGAACGATTTGAATCAGCAACAGTTACAAAACGCGCGCACGGCGCTGTGGCGCCAGGATGGCCGTCCTCTGCTGACGCAGGATGACGCGGTAGCCTGGCTCGACGAGATGGGCATCTGCCTGTTTCTCCCGCGTCATGCGCAGTTGCCCGCACCTGCTTCTTCATTTGTGGAAGCCTGCTCCGGCGAAGCACGTGCCGTGCCTGCTCCCGCAATCATTGACGCGGCGATGGGGTTGCTCACGAGACTCGTGACGGAAGGACGCGCCGTCCCGCTGAACCTGATGGGCAATTTGACCGAGCAGCCGGATTTTCTTGCCACTCCGGAGATGTTGCGCTGGGTCGCAGCGGTGCGCGGCGACCGCAACTGGAAGTCCGCGCCGGGCGGACGGACTGCGCCGCTCGTGCAACGCGTCTGGTCGGCGCTGGACAGCACACCGGGCCGCACCGCGGTGGAGATTCGCGAGGAACTGGGGCGCGAACTGACCGAGGCAGCCGTGATGCGCGCGCTGGTGGAGCTGTGGACAACATTGCGCGCCGCGCCGGAGTACACCGCAGGCGAGGCCACGACCTGGAGCCTGATGCGCGATCGTTATCCGCGTGAGATGGCAGCGGGCGCGAACACCGCCCAGACGACGGGGCTCTCTGCGCTGATCTCGCTCTACCTGCGTCAGGCCGTCGCCGCGACCCTGGAAGAAACAGAGATTTTTCTTTCGCCGCTGACGGCCCGCTCGCGCATCCGCGAAGTGCTGCACGGGATGCTGGCGACGCGGCAGTTTGGGACCATGCCCCTGGGTGTTCAGACGCTGCTCTATCTGGAGGGCACGCTGCCCGAGTTTGCCGAGCAGGAGCCTGCATCGCCGGTCGAGGCTGCGGCGGAAACGAAATTCGCGCCAGATACAGATAAGGAAAAACCAGGGCAAATGCTCAAGCGCGGGCCACGGCGCGAGTCGCAGACCGAATTCCGCCGCGATTCCCGGTCACAGCCCGGTCGTGAATTCCGCCGCCAGCCACAGCACCCGTTTGGACCGAGGCCAGAACGCGCGGGCCGTCCGGAGCGCGGAGAACCGCGGGATTTTGATCGCGGGAAGAAGAAGCCATTTCGTCCAGGTCAAAAGCCGCAGTGGAAGCGAGGAGCCAAACCCTATCGTGGGCCGGAAGAGCGTCGCGAATTTCGTAAACCAGGCAGCAAGCTCTGGCAAAAGCGCGGCGAGTTGCGGAAGCAGCGTACGGAAGCTGGGCAGAGCAGGGAATTCGGCGACCGCCGTGAAGGAGGTCGCAGGTTCCAGCGCGATCGCAAAGAAGGCGGCTGGCAGAAGCCGCGGCGGCACGAAGGCGCGAGCCCACAGCGCGAGGAGGGCCGGCCCGAGCGCCGCGACTTCCGCCGCGAAGGACCCGGCAAACAGGATTTCAGAGGAAAGCCTGGCCGGCCGGGCAGCGAAGATCGAGGGCGAGGTGAATTCAGCGAACGCCCGGGCAGGGGATTTCGCAGGCAAGGGGCGGAATCGCGAAAATCGAGCGGCCGCTTCGGCAAGCCAGGAGCGAAGTTCGGCAAACCGGGCGGTCGCTTCGGCAGATCCGGCGGTGGTCGATTCGGTATACCCGGCAGCAAGGATGCCAACCAGCGAGGATTCCGAGGAAACAAGGCCCCCCGGCCAGGTCCGCGTTCTGGTAAGAATCGTAAGGGGCAAAAAGACAAGCCAGAATGACACGGGGATCGATCATTGCCATCGACGGGCCGGCGGGCGCAGGCAAAAGTACGGTGGCGCGCCACCTGGCCGAGCGCTTCGGTCTGCTGAATCTGGAAACCGGCGCGATGTATCGCGCTTTCGCACTGAAAGCCATCCTGAGCGATCAGGATTTCGACGATGCATCGGCGCTCGAGCGTCTCGCGGCACAAACGGCGGTGACGCTGAAGCCGACCCGGGCCGGCAATCGCGTGCTGCTCGATGGTGCTGACGTCACGGAGCGCATCCGCGACTCCGACGTGACGCAGGGAGCCTCACGCGTGAGCGTGCATCCGGCAATCCGCGCGTGGATGGTCCGCCTCCAGCAGGAGCTGGGCCGTGCGGGCGGCGTGGTGATGGAAGGCCGCGATATCGGAACCGTGGTGTTTCCCGATGCCGACGTGAAGGTTTTCCTGGACGCGTCGCCCGAGGTGCGCAGCCAGCGCCGCTACGAGCAGAACGCGCCCGCTGGAGCGGACCCGACGGCCATCTCCCGCGAACTGAGGGAGCGCGATGAGCGCGACCGCAAACGGACGAACTCCCCGCTACAGCCCGCGCCGGACGCGGTCATCATCGACTCCACGAC
>JASHRH010000124.1 GCA_030037475.1 Acidobacteriaceae bacterium | reverse complement strand
CGCCCGCTACAGCATTACGCATTTGGTTTTGTGGACCATCTGGCTCACGCTGCTTCGCTTATTCCCGGCCTCACACCGCGCCTCGCGAATCTGCCGCTCCGCACGCCCGGCCTTTCGCACCTTGTCAAAGCCCTGCTCGGCGTTGCCCCCCAGCGTACGCTGCCGCGGTTCGCGGCGAGAAGCTTCCAATCCGACTGGCGCAGAACCTCATCGCAACGGCGTGAAGCGCGGGCGCCCCACCCTTATCGCGGGAGCGACAGGGTGGGTTCGCAGCCCGTCCTGCTCTGGCCCGACACCTGGAACAACTACTACCATCCGCAGTCCCTCCACGCTGCCGCCCGCATTCTCCTCTCTGCCGGATTTGCCCCCGAAGTCCCCGCGCACCACGTCTGCTGCGGCCGCCCGCTCTACGATTTCGGATTTCTCCCCGCCGCCCGCGCGTATCTCGAAAAGATCCTCCGCGACTTCGCCCCGCAAATCGATGCCGGCTTTTCCTTTGTCTTCCTGGAGCCCTCCTGTGCCAGCGTCTTCCGCGATGAGCTGGTCAACTTCTTCCCCTCCGACCCGCGCGCTCAGCGGCTCCGCGCGCAAACTTTCCTCCTCAGCGAATTCCTCGTCCGCCACGCGCCGGACTTCCAGCCCGCGCCGCACCAGGGAAGCAAAATCCTCCTTCACGGCCACTGCCACCACAAATCGATCATGAAGATGACCGACGAGGTCGCGCTCCTGCGCTGTACCGGCGCCGAGGTCGAACTGCTTGACTCCGGCTGTTGCGGCATGGCCGGGCCCTTCGGCTTCGAGCGGGAGAAATTCGAGATCTCGCAAATCCTCGGCGAGCGCGTTCTGCTCCCCGCCGTGCGCGCCGCCGCCCCCGATACCCTCCTCGTCGCCGACGGCTTTAGTTGCCGCGAGCAAATCGCCCAGAACTCAACGCGGCGGGCCGTGCATTTCGCAGAGATTCTTGCGGACCACAAGCCGTAGCAGCACGTTGCCGGGTCCATGAGCATGCCGCATCGAACTGCGGCGCCATTTAGCCGCAGCATCCGCAGACAACGAAACATAGCCAGGGCCGCCGATCCGGTCTCTCGTGAACCTTTGTGGTTTAAGGTCAGAGAGTAAGAACTGGCCATGTCACTCACACTGGCGAACTTCTGGGGGTTGCTGGGCGGGCTGCTGGTGCTGGCCTATCTGGCCAACCGGTTCTCCCACCGCACCCGCGTGCCGGATGTCGTGGTTCTGTTGCTTTGCGGAATCGTGCTGGGGCCGGGGCTGCACTGGATCAATGCCTCCCACTTTCCCGAGGTAACGCGCGGCGTAGGCACGCTGGCCCTGATTCTGATTCTGTTTGCCGCCGGCCTGGAACTGGATCTGCGGCGTGCGCGCAGACAGTTCGTGGCCGGAACCGTGCTGGCAGTGCTCAGCTATGCGCTGACCATGGAAGGCGTCCATCTCTTCTGCATGCACGCGCTGCACATGAGCCGCATTGCCTCTCTGCTGGCGGGCGCGGCGCTTGGGTGCGTGAGCGGATCGATTGTGCTGCCCATGCTGGAGCAGATGAACCTGAAACCAGAACTGAAAACGACGCTGGTCATCGAAGCCGCTTTTGGCGACGGACTCGGAGCGCTGGTGCTGGGGGTCCTGCTGAGCCTGATTGCCGGCGGAGTCACGAGCCACACCAGCGGCGGTGAGATTCTGGGCGGGATGGTGACCCAGTTTGTTTTTCGTTTTGCGCTGGCGTTTGTGATCGGGATCGTGGCGGGATTTCTGTGGGCGCGCCTGCTTCCTCACATCTCAAACAACCGGTTTTCGCAGGCGCTGACCTTTGCCGCGGTGTTGATTGTGTTCTCGGCCACACATGCTATGGGAGGCAGCGATCTGTTTGCCGTAATGGTGTTTGGGGCAACACTGGCCAGTCTGCTGGGGCCAGGGAGCTTCCTGCGCGAGTTTGAGATGGAGTTCAATCCAGGCGACCAGGGCAGCCGGATCCTCTCGTTTCACTCGGAGCTGGCGTTCCTGGTACGAAGCTTTTTCTTTGTGCTGCTGGGAGCGATGATTCAGTTTCGCGGGCTCGATGAACAGCTGCTGCCGAGTGTAGGAATTCTGCTGGTCATACTGATCGCGCGTTTTGTCGCCGTCCAGACGAGCCGTGTAGTTTGGCGCGGGCCCGGCTGGCGCGAGCGCGAGGTGGCAACGATGCTGATCCCGCGTGGGCTGATTACGGCCGTGCTGGTGCTGGAAGCGATCCAGGCCGACCCGAAGGACCTGTTGTTCTTTCCATCGCTCACGTTCGCGCTCATCCTGCTGACGAATGCCCTGGGACTGGTGGCGACGGTGCGGGCAAAGGGAATCGAAGATCTTACGAGAAATTCGGAACCTGGCAGCTACCCACCCGGCATTTGACATCCCGCCCCTCCTCCCCTAAGGTAAGAATCAGATGCAGGTTCGCACCCATCATCGTCATCACCACCATCATCACGTGACGAGCGTGCCGGCGAACCTCCGCATCCCAGGCTAACAGAGCCAGACACCAGGATCGAGAGAAGCCCGCCGGCGCTTGAGCGCTGACGGGCTTTTTGCTTTTCAGTCCCAAAATTCAAGGATGATCATGACCGAACCCGCAATCGACTTCGCCAAAATGGACGGCCTCGTGCCCGGCATCGTGCAGGAGGCCCGCACCGGCCAGGTGCTGATGCTCGGCTTTCTCAACGATGAGAGCTGGCGCAAAACAAAAGAAACCGGATTTGTTACTTTTTGGAGCCGCACCCGCCAGAAGCTCTGGATGAAGGGCGAAACCAGCGGCAACCGCCTCCGCATACTCCAGGTCTCCACCGACTGCGATCAGGACGCGCTGCTCTTCCGTGTCGAAGTCGAAGGCGACGGCCTCGTCTGCCACGAAGGCACCGTGAGTTGCTTCACCCGCCCGCTCACCGCCGGTTCCGCAAACGAGGCGCGCGCATGACGAACGCATCCAACAAGCTCCGCCTCGGTATTCCCAAGGGCAGCCTCCAGGACTCGACCCTCGCTCTCTTCCGCCGCGCCGGCTGGAACATCTATGCCGACGGCCGCTCTTACTTCCCCTCGATTGACGACCCGGAAATCGAGTGCATGCTGATCCGCGCGCAGGAGATGGCACGCTACGTGGAGCATGGCGTGCTTGACGCCGGCCTCACCGGCATCGACTGGGTCGTGGAGAGCGGCCTCGAGGTCGAAAGCATTACCAGCCTCGTTTATGCCAAGCAGAGCCGCCGCCGTGTGCGCTGGGTTCTCGCCGTGCCTGAGTCGTCGCCCTGGCAACGCGCCGAAGACCTCGCCGGCAAGGTCATCGCCACCGAACTCGTCGAAGTGACCAGGCGGTACTTCGCCCTGAAGAACATCCCCGTCAAAGTCGAATTCAGCTGGGGCGCGACGGAAGTCAAGCCGCCTACCCTCGCCGACGCCATCGTGGAAGTCACCGAAACCGGCAGCTCGCTCCGCGCCAACCGTCTCCGCATCATCGAGACCGTCATGGAGAGCGAAACGCGCCTCATCGCCAACCGCACGGCCGCCGCCGACCCATGGAAGCGCGGCAAAATCGATACACTCGCGCTCATGCTGCGCGGCGCTATCGACGCTCAGGGCCAGGTGGGCCTGATGCTCAACGTCGAGAAGACCAACCTCGCCACGGTCCTTGCCGTGCTGCCCGCGCTCAACTCGCCCACCGTCTCCGAACTCAGCGACTCGCGCTGGGTGGCCGTCAACACCATCCTCGACGAGAGTACCGTCCGCGATGTCATCCCCAGGCTGAAGGCAGCGAAAGCTACGGGCATCGTTGAATACCCTCTCAACAAGGTCGTTCTATGAAGCTGCTCCGGACTAACTCGCCGTCGGCGCGCGGCGCTCTCGCTGCGTTGGCCGACCGCCGCAATGCCGCCTTCGAGAGCGTCCTGCCGCGGGCCCGGCGCATCGTCGATGCGGTGCGCCGCGGCGGCGATCCGGTCCTCCTGCGGCTGCGCGCTCGCCTCGATGGAATTCCGTCACAGGTACCCTTGCGGATTCCCGAGGTCGAGCTGCGCCTTGCCTGGGAATCCACTCCTGCCGAGACGCGTCAGGCCCTCAAAACCGCCGCACGCAACATCCGCGCCTTTGCCGCGCGCCAGTTGCCCCGCAATTTCGATCTGAAACCCGTGCCCGGCGTCACCACCGGCCAGCGCGTCCTGCCCATCGCCTCCGCTGGCTGCTACATTCCCAGCGGACGCTATCCTCTTCCCTCCACGCTGCTCATGACCGTCATCCCCGCGCAGGTGGCGGGCGTCCCGCGCATCGTTGTTGTCTCGCCGCGTCCAGCGAAGGAAACCCTCGCGGCCGCAGCCATGCTCGGCATCACGGAGTTCTACCGCGTCGGCGGAGCGCAGGCCATCGCCGCGCTCGCCTACGGCACCGCATCCATTCCCCGCGTCGACAAAATCGCCGGCCCCGGCAACGCCTGGGTCACCGCCGCCAAAAAGCTCGTCGCCTTCGACTGCTCCATCGACATGCTCGCCGGCCCCACGGAAGTTCTCGTCGCCAGCGAGACCGGCGATCCCGCCGCCATTGCCGCGGATCTCGTCGCCCAGGCCGAGCACGACCCCGACGCGGTCGCCATCTTCATCACCACGCGCGCCGCGCTCGCCCACTCCGTCGTCGTGGAGACGAAACGCCGCGCCGCCAGCAACAAGATCGCTGCTGCTGCACTTGCGAAGAATGGTTTCGCCCTGATCGCCCGTTCTCTCGACGAAGCCCGCAACCTCGTCAACCGCATCGCTCCGGAGCACCTCACCGTCGACACTTCTGCGGATCTCGCGTGGGTACGCAATGCAGGTTCCGTTTTCGTCGGCCGCTGGTCCGCGCAACCCCTGGGCGATTACATCTCCGGCCCCAACCACACCCTGCCCACCAGCGGACTCGCGCGCACGCGCGGCGGGCTCAGCGCGCTCGATTTCGTCCGGCTCGTGACTGTGCAGGAATACACCCGGGCTGGCGTACGGCAACTCGGCCCCCTCGCCATTTGTCTCGCCGACGCCGAAGGCCTCACCGGCCACGCCGATGCGATCCGGGAACGAGGTGCAGAATGACCGGCACCAGACTCCAGTATCCGGCCGTTTCCGCCGCCGTCCGTCACATGAAGGAGTACCACCCGCCACTCGGCGACCGCGGCGGCCTGCGCCTCGACTTCAACGAGAACACCCTGGCCTGCTCCCCGCGCGTCATCGAGACTCTGCGCAGCATCACCGCCGCCGACCTCACCCGCTACCCCGAGCGCGAGCCGATGGAGCGCCGGGTCGCGGAGCGCCTTGGCCTCGCGTCCTCGCAGGTCCTTCTCACCAACGGCATCGATGAAGCCATTCATGTCCTTTGCCAGACGTACCTCGACGCCGGCTCGGAGATGCTCCTGCCCGTCCCCACTTACACGATGTATGAGGTCTACGCCTCAGGCACGCAGGCGCGTGTCGTTTCCGTTCCCACTGAGGATTCCTTTCGTTTTCCGTTGACGGCAGTTCTAAAAGCCATCACACCTGCCACACGTCTCATCTGCATTGCCAATCCCAACAGCCCCACCGGCCAGGCGGTGCACCGCGAAGATCTGCTGCGGGTGGCAGAAGCCGCGCCGCACGCCGCTGTCCTCGTCGACGAGGCCTACTTTCACTTCCACGGCGAAACTGTTCTGGACCTTGCCGTGCGCGTACCGAATGTCATCGTGGCGCGCACGTTCTCGAAGGCCTATGGGCTTGCCGGGCTCCGTCTTGGCGTCCTCTGCGCTGCCGAAGAACCGATGCAGTGGATGCGCCGGGCGATCTCGCCGTACAGCGTCAACTCCGTCGCGCTCGCCTGCCTCTCTGCCGCCCTCGACGACGAGGATTATCTTCGCTGGTACGTCTCCGAAGTCCTCGCCTCGCGCGCTGAATTCCAGGCTGCGCTGGACCGCCTCCACCTGCCCTACTGGCCTTCGCAGGCGAACTTCGTCTTCGTCAACATCGGAGCCAGGCATCGCGCATTTGTCGACGCCATGCGCCGACGCGGGGTGCTGGTGCGCGACCGCTCCACTGATCCCGGCTGCCAGGGTTGCGTCCGCATCACCGTCGGCCCCCGCGAGCACACGGAGCAGGCGATTGCCGCAGTCGAAGAGTCGCTTGCCGAAACTGGCTGGACGTCATTCGGAGGAAAACGATGAAGAAAGCCCTGGCCCGCACCCGGCGTACGGCCTCCATCTCCCGCAAAACCGCCGAGACGGATATCCACCTGCACCTCACCATCGAAGGCCGGGGCCGCTACCGCATTGCGACCGGCATCCGCTTCTTCGACCACATGCTCGAGCTCTTCGCTCGCCACGGCGCTTTCGATCTCGAACTCACCTGCCAGGGCGATCTCGACGTTGACCAGCACCACACTGTCGAAGACGCCGGCATCGCTCTCGGCGAAGCCTTCGATCGCGCGCTCGGCGACAGGCGCGGCATTCTGCGCGCCGGTTACTTTCTCATGACCATGGATGAGACGCTCGGCCTCGCCGCCGTCGATCTCAGCGGCCGCGCCGCGCATCACGTCGAAACCAGGGTCCGCACCCGCCTGGTCGGCGACCTCCAGTCCGAGCTGGTCGAGGACTTCTTCGAGGGTTTTGCCCGCGGCGCTCGCGCCAGCGTTCACGTTAAAACCATGTACGGCCGCTCGAACCACCACAAAATCGAGGCACTCTTCAAGGCGTTCGCTCGCGCCCTGCGCTTCGCCTGCTCCCGCGATCCGCAATTGAAAGAAATGCTGCCCAGCACAAAGGGATTGTTGTAATGCGTGCCACCGTCATCGACTACAAGGCCGGCAATCTCACCTCCGTCGTGAAGGCGCTCCGTCATCTCGGCGCCGAGGTCACGGTCACGGAGAGCCCCGCCGACGTCACCGCCGCTGAGCGCATCGTGCTTCCCGGCGTGGGGCATTTCTCCGCAACGCAGTTTCTGGGGCAGCATGGGCTCCAGTCTGAAATCAGCATACAAATCGTCCGCGGCGTTCCGTTCCTCGGCATCTGCGTCGGGATGCAGTGGCTTTTCGCCGGCAGCACGGAGGCTCCCTGCTGTCCTGGCCTCGCCGCATTCCCCGAGACGTGCGATCGCTTCACGCCCGGGAAAAAAATCCCCCACGTCGGCTGGAACTCCCTCGATCTTCGCCCCGGCTTCCGGCTCTTCGCCGGCATCCCGGACGGCGCCTTCGCCTATTTCACCCACTCGTATCGAGCTCCCGCGATCAATGCCACCGCCGCGGTGACAGAGTATGGCGAGCTTTTTTCCGCCGCGATCGAGCGCGAGAACGTGATGGGCGTGCAGTTCCATCCGGAAAAATCCGGCGAAACCGGCTTGCGTGTGCTGCGCAATTTTCTCGAGTGGCAGCCATGCTGACCAGGCGCATCATCGCTTGTCTCGACGTGCGCGCCGGCCGCGTCGTTAAAGGCGTGCAGTTCGTCGATCTCGCAGACGCCGGCGATCCCGCTGAGCTCGCCGCACGCCACGCCGCTGCCGGAGCCGACGAAATCGTTCTCCTCGATATCACTGCGACACACGAAAACCGCGGCACGCTCCTCGACACCGTCCGCCGCACCGCGCAACGCCTCTTCGTCCCCTTCACCGTTGGCGGAGGCATCCGCACCGACGACGAAGCGGCTGCCGTCTTCGACGCGGGCGCTGACAAGGTCAGCACCAACTCCGCCGCGCTCGCACGCCCTGAGCTCATCGGCGAAATCGGCGCTACGTTCGGCGCCCAGGCCGTGATCGTCGCCATCGACGCCCGCCGCACCTCCGGCGCGCCCGTCGAGCAGGCTGAGGTGTTCGTTGCAGGGGGTCGCAAGCCCACAGGCCGCCATGCCGTGGAGTGGGCTCGCGAGGCCGAAGCCCGCGGCGCGGGCGAGATCCTTCTCACCTCCATGGACTCCGACGGCACCCGCGCCGGGTTTGATTGCGAGCTGACGGCGGCCGTGAGCCAGGCCGTGCAGATTCCGGTCATCGCCTCGGGCGGCGCGGGCAACGCGCACCACTTCACGCAGGTCTTCCGCGAGGGCTGCGCCGATGCCGCGCTCGCCGCCGGCATTTTTCATTTCGGCATCGCCAACGTCCGAACCCTCAAGGAACAACTCAGCCGCGACGGTATCCCCGTGAGGTTCCCGTGCTGATTCCCTCCATCGACCTTATGGGCGGCCGCATTGTTCAGCTTGAGCGCGGCGAGACTCTTCGCCTCGCTTTCGATGACTTTGACTACTGGATCGAGCGCTTTGCCAAATACCCGCTTGTTCAGCTCATCGATCTCGACGCCGCCAAACGAACCGGCGACAATCGCCAGCTCATTCGCCAGATCGCCGCCCGTCTGCCCGTCCAGATCGGCGGCGGCATCCGCACCGCCGAGCAGGCCCAGGCGCTCCTCGATTCCGGCGCGCGCCGCGTCATCTTCGGCTCCGCGCTCTTTCACGAAACTGGCGTCAATACCGACTTCGCCGCCGCCGTCTCCACTGCCATCGGCCCCGCCCATTTCGTCGCGGGGATCGACACCAGATCCGGTCGCATCGCCATCCGGGGATGGCGGGACCAGGTTCGGGTCACGCCGGCTGAGGCCATCGCTGCCCTCAATCCCCACTGCGGCGCCTTCCTCTACACCCACGTCGACACCGAAGGCACGCTCCAGGGTTTTCCCATCGACGCCGCCCGCACCCTGCGTCCACTCACCGCGCGCCAGCTCATCGTTGCCGGAGGTATTCGCCAGCAGTCCGAAATCGATGCTCTCGACGCGCTCGGCATCGATGCTGTCGCCGGCATGGCGGTGTATTCCGGACTCCTGGCTCCGTGAAATTGCGTTTCGCCGGCAGGCTTTCCATCCTCCTGCCGCGAAAATGCCGTAACCTGATACGTCCGGCAGAGCGGACGGACGAATATGACGGGAAGACGGAGTCACATGCGCATTGCCAGTCGCCTTGATGAGGTCGGCTTCTCCGACATCGTCCAGATTCGCAACAAGGTGCTGGAGCTGCGCGCCGCTGGCCAGCCCGTC